>JAIXOJ010000065.1 GCA_027486835.1 Chitinophagaceae bacterium | reverse complement strand
CATTTACCCGTATTTTAGGCCAAAAATGCCCCAAAAACCATCCAAAAACAGGAAAGTTTAACAGAAAATAACAGAAAGGTTAACTTTTACCCAGAAAATTGCTGCAATGTGGGTTAAATCATCCTTCTCTTGTTCTCCATCGTCATTAGTAAAGGTTTGAGAACTCTTTTTACCAAAAGGTGGATTAGCCAATACATAATCATAGGTTGTGGGCGAAGCTGCAATTAAAGCATCGGCAGGAGAAATAAAATTGTCGCTTTCTATATCGCCAATATTGTGCAGAAACAAGTTCATCAATGCCAAACGCCTAGTGCCTGCAACAATTTCGTTTCCATAAAATGTTTGCATTTTCAAGAATATGTTTTGCGCTTTGTCCAGTTTGTTATTAGCAACGATATAATACATAAGCAGCCAAAAAGAAACCGCCTGTGCCACAGCTTGGGTCTGCAATGGTTTTCAAGGGTTGGGGTTGCGTACACTCCACCATGGTAACAAGTGATATACACGCTTTCGAAAATGACATTTTTTGTTTCGCAAGCGACATTTTTTATTTTGCAAGTGTTATTTTTCTTCATTCTTGTGTCGTTTATTCCATAAAAGTAGCATTAGTAGGGCTATAAAATTTACTCGTAAACCAAGCAGAAGAAATCACAAACAAAGTTTTAAATTAAGCGGATCACTAGATTTTTTAGGGGATAACTACAACGATTCCTATATTTTCGTAGGCTTACATCACTTCAACTGAATTTATTCATGAACCAACACCCAATCAAGCATTTTTCTTTTGACTTATGGCTAACGCTTATCCAGCCCAATCCTTACTACAAGCAGAAAAGAAATAGATTGGTTATTGCTTATTTTAATATTGATACTACCCCTGAATTGGTAGATCAGGTGTACAGCAAGTACGACAGGCTGTTTAATACCATCAACGAAATAACGGGAGGAAATTTAGACGCTTACGAAATGTGGCTTATTTTTCTGGATGAATTGGGGGTAGATATTCGTACCGTATCTCCGAGTGTAATTGAAGATTTCAAACAACAAACGGAACAATTATTTTTTGAAAACCCTCCTACTTTATTGGATAAAAACACCTTATCCGTTTTTAAAACATTAAAAGATAATGGCTGCACACTTAGCCTATTGTGTAATACCGCTTTTACAGAAAGCAGTATTTTAAAGAAACTGCTCATTCAACTTGGCGCGAGCGACTACCTTGATTTTTTGTTGTTCTCTGATGAAATGGGCTATTCCAAACCCAACAAAAAAGTATTTGAACATCTGTTTAATCAAGCAAATGCATTAAAACCATTACTCCACAAAGAAATTCTGCATCTTGGCGACAACCCAATTGCAGACGTAAAAGGGGCTAATGAATTTGGTATCCAAAGTCTATGGCTACCTCCAAACAAAGGAATTAGTGACGTGTTAATGCCTTACTTAATTTAGAATAATAGTTTCACCAAACAGTAAAACGAAATCCTTTATGAATTTGATCGAACTGCTGCACAACATTATTGAACAACCACTTACATCCTTATTGGTGGTGGGTAACTTAATTGTAATTGAAAGTTTATTATCCATTGATAATGCGGCAGTATTGGCCACTATGGTAATGGATTTACCCCACCAGCAGCGGGCAAAAGCACTACGTTTTGGCATCATTGGTGCATACGTGTTTAGAGGTCTAGCGTTGTTGTTTGCATCTTTTCTCGTACAGTTCTGGTTTTTAAAACCCTTGGGCGGTTTTTATTTATTGTACCTCGTATTTAGTTGGTATCGGTCAAAAATTAAAAAAGCAGCAGAAGCTGAAAACAATGAAGTGGTGGAAAAATCTAACCATTGGTTATACCAGAAAACAATAGGGCTTTTGGGAAATTTTTGGGCTACTGTGGCTTTGGTAGAATTGATGGATATGGCTTTTTCTATCGATAATGTTTTTGCCGCCGTAGCTTTTTCCGATAATATTTTGTTGGTTTGGCTTGGTGTGTTCATTGGCATTTTAGCCATGAGGTTTATAGCCCAAACATTTGTTTCCTTAATGGAAAAATATCCTTTTTTGGAAACTTGTGCCTACTTAGTAATTGCCTTGTTGGGTGTGAAACTATCGCTTTCTATTGTTGAACATTTTCTGCCTACTAGCACTTTCAGTTTGTTCTTAGCAAGCCATGAAGCAGAGTGGCTCACTTCTGGGCTTACGTTGTCTATTTTTATCATCCCAATATTGGTAAGTTCTTTTAAAAAAAACAAGTCGAAGACTTAGCACTGTTTGGCATAAATCTTCGACTGGTTACAATATTAATTACCTTGGTATTGATAGGTTTGCTGTCAGAAAATAAGATTAGTACTTGATTTTCAGCAAATCCATAATCATTTTTTTCATGATTCTTCCAAAATAAATGCTATCATAAATAGGGATAAATTTCCAACGTCCTTTGTAATTAAATAGCCATCTAAACAACCCCTTATAATCCTTGTATTTGAAACAACGCCTTAAATCGCGGTCGAAATGAATGATTTTATAGGATTTGGTTTCATCATCATCCACAGGTCTTTTTGGTAAGGGAATACCAGTTGCAACAGATTTTAGCGCATCTACAAAGTTGTGATCGGTAAATCGGCTAAAAGGCATCCAACCATTGGTTCTTGGATCCACTTCTATCAAGTAATAAGTGTCAGAGGATTTGTGGTAGATGTATCCAATGCTAGCAAAAGAGTTCAAACCGAGTTTTTCACCTAGTTCTATCAATAATTTTTCCACCTTTTTATTTCGGAAATAAGTCCGTTGTGTAGTGATGGAAAATTCGTTGCCCATATATTCTTCCACATGGGCGCATTGGTACATCACTAATTTTCCTTTTTCAAACAAGGCTTCTACGCCAATATCATCACCAGTTATAAATTCTTGTACAATTACATTTTCTGTGTCATGCAATTCACCCAAAGTGCGTTGCAGTTCCTCCGGTGCTTCACATTTGCGAATACCGATACCAGAAAAACTAAAATCAACTTTTAGGAGTACTGGAAAATTTACTTGTTGTTTTATTTCCTCAATACTCGTTTTACTATTAAAGCTAGCGTACCTCGGGGTAGTAATTTGATTTTGTGCAAAAACTTGACTCATTCCCAGCTTAGAAGCAAGTATTCCTTTACTTTCTAGTTTGGTAATTGGCATTATTTTCTTAAACAAAACATCATCACCTTCTGGTAAAGCTTCGTGTACATGATTAATGGTTATATCATCAAGTAACACAATTTTCTGGTACCTATCGCCATGCTGTTGTACATGTTTGATAAACTCCTTGCAGAATTCAGTTTTGTCTTTGCTCGCACTAATCCATTCATCGTGGAATTTATTTGATCGTAACCAGCTTGTTTCGCAACAGAAAACTACAACGGAATCTCCTGCTTTTTTAAACATAACAGGTACTTCACCTGGACCATCAAAAAAGTCGGAATAAGAAACGAGCAATACAGTGTACATGTGATAAAAATGTTAGTTCTACTTCTTTCTACTAAAACGTGGGGTAAATACAACTTCGGTCGTAACATTTTTGCAGAAATTATATTTGCTGCAATAATAAGCGTATTCTTAAATAAACGAACAATTAACCATTTTTATATAATTTCCAAATTAGGATTATTTTTCTAATCTATAATATTACGGTTACTATCATCCGCTTGAGCTTGTTAAATAATTGGGTTCAAACAATCAGGTAAATTTATAATACTTTCCCCAGTCTTCTACTACCAATATTGATACCCCATCAGTTTAGCTAGTTCCACCTTAGCCAAACACAATTGATATACATATTGCAACTTGGTTAGCTCTGCACGTTGAACGTTGGCACCAGCATTAGTTAATTCTAAATTAGTACCTACTCCATTTTTAAACCGAGTAGCCGCCAAGGTTTTTGCGTATTGCGCTTGCGCTAATTGACCTTTTGTATTGGCAATTCTTTCTAGGTTGGAGGCAATATCTGTCAACGCTTGCTGTAAGTCTTTTTTGTAATTATTATCAAGCGTTTTCACCGCAAGTTCGTTTTGCTGAACAATGGTCTGCGAAAGTTGAATCTGTTTTTTCGTTCTACCGCCTTCATAGATAGGCACTTTAAGCGCAATTCCGGCATTATAGTTAAACCGAATTTCGTTCACATTAGGCACATAACCGTTTTTTAAACCCGTTTGCGCACCGAAGTTAAGGCTTGGTTTATTACCCAATTTGGCTATGGCCATATCGGCCTCAGCTTGTTTTATTTTATCTTTTGCCAGCATAAAATCAGGGTTGTTGGATTGCGCTTCGGCAGTTGCAGCCGCTAAATCTTTCAAGGGTAGTTCAAAATTAAATTCATTGCCATTGATAAGCTGCTGACCCGTGGTATATTCAAGCAGATTCAATTGTTTTTGAAGACTATTCTGTAAATCAATTTTCCGGTTTTGTTCTGCATCAACCTGGGTTTGAATATTGAGTATATCAATCTTAAGTGCATCCCCATTGATGAATTTATTTTCAACAAAAGTTTTGTTTTCTTTCAAAAATGCCAAAACTGTATCTTGTATGCTGATAGCATGACGAACATAAACGATGTTGTAATAAATGGTAGCAACTTGAGCTGCTAATTGATGTTTCACAGAAAAGACATTGTGCTCCGCAAATTGTAGTTCCGATTTGGATTTTTCTACATTGGCTTTCAATCTTCCGAAATCATACAATAGATAATTAGCCGCAACATTCCCGTCAACATTGTGTACTGGCGCAAATTGAAAATTGGTTGCACCCAGCGGAACTTCAATCTTAGGCTGCACAAAGCGATAAGAAACATTACCATCCACATTTGGTGTGTTTAAACTTACAATGTCAATTTTTTGCTTGGCTGTATTCACCATATTTTCTACTTCCTTCACTTTTGGAAAGTAGCTGAACGATTGGTTTATTAAAGATTTTAGCTCAACATTTCCATTTGATTGCGCATTCGTTTGTACAATACCGAAAACTAGCAAGGAATGAATTATTAGTTGCTTCATCATAACATTTATTGATTTAAAAAATTAGTTTTTTTTGGGTTGATTACATATCAAATTGATGGTCAACCATCTATACAACTTGCCATTTCTAGGGCATAGAAACCAAATGATTCTTTTATAAAGTAGGTATCATCAATGCGCTTCTGATGCAGCTTTCATAGCTGCTTTAATTTCTTCTTGGGTTTTCTTTTTATTTTTAAGAAACACCACCAATGGCAATACAAGTAGGAAGAAAATAGCAATTAGCCTAAACGTATCGAGGTACGACAAATAATAAGCTTGTCTTTCAACTGTATTGTTCAAAACTTGAAGTGCCTTGTTAGCAGCACCCGCATAATCGCCAGTTTTGCCGATGATGGCTTGAGAAATGGTAGAGAGTCTTTCAGTAAGCATCGGAGATCCTTCAGGCATAGCACTGACTAAATCGCTACGGTGGTGAGCATATCGGTTAGCGATATAATTGTTTGCCATCGCAATACCAAACGCGCCACCTAATTGCCGAATCATATTATTGAGCCCAATCCCAGTGGCATAATCTTTTGGCTGCAGCCCCACAACTGCTTGATTGATTAGTGGTAACTGGCAGAATGCAATGCCAATAGCTCGCACCAACAACGGAGGAAAAAAATCCCCCCTGCCTACATCAAGGCTCACCTTAGCACTCATTAAACTGTAAACGGAAAAGAGTAAATAACCAACAATTACAAAAGGAATCGGCGATACGCCCTTACTCATCAATATACCAATTACTGGCATAAGTACCACCGCAGCTAGGGTAGGAGCAAGCAAGGAAAGTCCAGTTTCAAATGCAGTGAATCCCAATACCCTTTGTGCCAAAACTGGAAAAACAAACACAGAAGTATATAACCCAAAACCAGCAACAAATGTGAAAATGGTGGTAAAAGCTAGGTTTCTGTTGCCCATTACTTTCAAATTCACAGCAGGTTGCTTGATATTTAGTTCATAAAAAATGAAACTCACTAAACCAAGCAGTGCCACAATGGAAGAATAGCGAATGGTTTCACTGCTAAACCAATCTTCACTTTCGCCTCTTTCCAGAACGTATTGCAAACATCCAATGCCAGCCATTAGCAATAAAATTCCTGTATAGTCAATCTTAATAGAATCTTTTTTCTTGCCTTCACCTTCCTTCTTTTTTATAAAAAGATAGGAGAGGAGTGTGGCAATAATTCCAATAGGGATATTAATCATGAATATTAACGGCCATGAAGCATGGTCAATAATATAACCACCGAGTGTAGGGCCTAGCGTAGGCCCCAAAACGATGCCCATACCAAAAATTCCAGAAGCTTTTGGTCGATCCTTTGGTTCAAAAGCATCAAATAATATTGCTTGTGAAGTAGAGAGTAACGCCCCTCCACCAATACCTTGAATAAAACGCCAAACGATAATTTCAACTAGCGTGTGCGATTGTCCGCACATATAAGAAGCCAAAGTGAAAATGATCATCGAAACGATGTAATAATTTTTCCTTCCGAAATATTCCGCCAAAAAACTAGTGAGCGGAATGATGATTACATTGGCAATGGCATAAGAGGTAATTACCCAACTGATGTCCTCAATGCTCACGCCAAGGCTGCCACTCATATCGTTTAATGCAACGTTTACAATGGAAGTGTCCACCAATTCCATAATGGCTGCAGAAATGGTAGTAATCACAATTATAGCCCTCGAAAAACCAGAAGGGAGTGTTTCCTTAGCCGCTGGTATTTGAGCCGAAATAGCTGTAGCCATACAATATATTAGTATTAACCAGTAGAAAAAAAATGAATTAATTACACCAGAACTATACGTTCCATAGAAGCCAGACCTTACTATTATTTTGTAGCAACTACATAAACGCTAAGACCTGCACGCAAAAAGTTTTTGTATTTCTCTACATCATTAATCCAAATTTTCACTGGAATACGTTGTGTTACCTTCACAAAATTTCCACTACTGTTATCTGGAGGCAGCAATGCAAACCGAGCTCCAGTAGCCTCGCTTAGGCTAGCAACTGTACCCATGATTTTAATATCAGGATAAGCGTCAACCCGCAATTCCACAGCTTTACCCTGCATTAAAGCGGACAATTGATTTTCTTTGAAATTAGCAATTACCCAAAAAGTTGAATCGTTTACAATAGACATCAAAGGCGTTCCAGCCTGAATAAACTGACCTTCACTAATATTCTTTTTGCCAATTTTTCCGCTTTGTGGAGCGAAAATTTTCGTGTAGCTCAACTTCAATTTTTGTTGGTTAATGCGCGATTGTTTTACTGCCATTGCAGCCTCTGCTTTTTTCACGGCAGCCTCTAACACCGCCATTCTACTTTCAGCAGAAACTAAATCGTTTTTCGTGTTATCCAAAGACTTGATGGCAGTTTCGTAGGAAAATTTACTATCATCTAATTGCCTTTTCGTAATGGCTTCAGCAGCATAAAGCTTTTTATCGCGGTCGAAATCATCCAACGCTTTTTGCTTTTTTACATCACTCAGGTCAATGTTTCCTTTATTTACTTTTAGCGATACCTGAGCATTGTTTAAAGCAGCTTTAGCATTAACAATGTCCACCAATGCCTGGTTATAGTCAGCCTCCATTTCTTCTAATTGCAAGGTTAACTCCGCATCGTCTATTTCCGCTAAAAGTTGACCAGTTTTTACACTATCATAATCCTTAACCGAAAGATGCTTGATATAGCCAGAAACCCTTGGGAGTACTGGTGTAATCTGTGTTTCTATCTGTGCATTATCAGTAGTTTCATGGGAAAGGGTGAAGCTAACCTGTTTGTAACCAAAATATCCACCCACCAGCACTACTAAAGAGAGAATAATTGGTTTGATGGGTAGTGACTTTTTTTGCGCCGTTTCTTGTGCCATTTTTAATTTTTTAATTATTGATAATAAATAAGGAACAGTATTAAAATTACTTTACAAGGTGGTTAAAAATCATTTGTTTTATGTGATTCTTTAGCCGTTCAATAAAATGAAGATCTTTATATGGTTCATTGGTTTCTGGCTGAGACAACATTAAATTGCACATACTTTTTGAGGTAACAATTTGGGAAATAGTTCCAATGATAGAACTGACAGTTAATATAGCATCAACGGACTTAAATTGTTGATTATCAATACCTCTTTGAATAATGGCTGCAAAATTTTTAGCGTTTTTAGCAAAAGCTTGGTTAAGAAAATTATGAATCTCTCCTCGCTTAGTATCCATCAATTCTTTGTAGATAAACTTATGGAAATCGGCTCCTTTTACTATTCTAACAACATAATCATCAATTAGAAAATTAATCTTTTCCAATTCTGACAAAGCTGAATTAGCATCCAGCTCCTCAATTCGGTCTTTCATGTAGCTAGCCTTGTCCTCAATAATAGCTTCTACCAATTTCTCCTTAGATCCGAAATAATAATTGATCATAGCCACATTTACTCCAGCCACCTTCGCTAAATCCCTTATAGAAGTACCCTCGTACCCCTTATTAGCAAAAAGGGTGATCGCATGTTCCATGATGTGCTTTCTTTTATCAACTGCCATAGAAAAAATTCAATTACAGCGGCAACATTAAACAAACGTTTGATTAAGTTAAACGTCCGTTTAATTATTTAACAAAATTTAGGATAAAATGCTAACAAAATAAGAATTGTGTTCTTAATTATCTAGAAAGAAATATAACTCCCACAAAACTGAAAAGTCCAAGTTGTTTTGACAACACAACTCCAATAATCGAAAAGAAAATCAACAATTCCCTAATCATCGCTAATTCTGTTTTCAGTTTTTGGTACAGAATTCAGTATCATTAAAATTTACTGGTCTTGTAGTGAGGTAGGAGGTAGATTTAAGTTTCCCCATTTAACATAATATGGATTATTGAAAAAAAATTTGAGAGTAAATTTTTTTGGTTTCTAATGAGTTAACCTTAAAACGGACTAATCATTTAATCCAGCACAGCAACCGAGGTGTACCATATAATTATCAGAAATAGCTTTAAAAGATTAAAGAAAACGGAATTCTGCTTTCAATGACTGAGTACGGTGATTCTAATCAGAATGCAGTAACAATACGGGTAAATGGCATTTTTAATGCAGCGTTTGGGCTAGAAAAAAACTTTGCGAGCCAAGCGGAAGCAGATAGTAAAATGTAGCAAGCCTTTAGATTGTACCAAAGCTTAAGTAAGCATGACAACTGCGAATGAACAACTCCTCACCTACTGTAATTGAGAAAAAAGCACTAACTAAAAAACGAATATTAACACCCAAAACTGTCAAGTCCTTTAAATATCTCGCATCGTTTACCTCTTATCTCATCATCAAAACACCCCTTTTCGCTTACAACAAGTTCCTGACATGCTCCCCAAATCTTGATTTTTACATCTAAAAATGACGGGATGTCATACTTTTTAGACGGGATGTCATGCTTCAAGGTCGGGATGTCATGCTTCGTTGACGGGATGTCATGCTTCAAAGACGGGATGTCATGCTT
>JAIXOJ010000116.1 GCA_027486835.1 Chitinophagaceae bacterium | reverse complement strand
CCATTAAACGTATAGCTACCGCCCTTACAGATTTTTACTGAAGTAAATGAACTAGTCGTGTCTTTTAATTTCACTTCAATAATCGCTAAACTATCACATCCTATACTGTTGATTAACTTAAACGTATCCTTAATGGCTGTGGTGTAAATTTTTCCATTAAACGTATAGCTTCCGCCCTTACAGATTTTTACCGATGTGAAAGAACTCGTTGTGTCTTTTAATTTCACCTCAATTATTGCCAAGCTATCACAACCTACACTGTTCACGAGTTTAAACGTATCCTTAAGGGCTGTGGTGTAAATTTTACCATTAAACGTATAGCTACCGCCCTTACAGATTTTTACCGAGGTGAATGAACTTGTCGTGTCTTTCAATTTCACTTCAATTATTGCCAAGCTATCACATCCTACACTGTTCACGAGTTTAAACGTATCCTTAATGGCTGTGGTATAAATTTTACCATTAAACGTATAGCTACCGCCCTTACAGATTTTTACCGATGTGAATGAACTTGTCGTGTCTTTTAATTTCACTTCAATTATTGCCAAGCTATCACAACCTACACTGTTGCTAAGCTTTACTGTATCCTTGATTGCTGTTGTATAGGTTTTGCCATTGAATGAATGACTACTTCCCTTGCATATGCTTATAGAGGTAAATGAGCTAGTAACTTTATTAACCTTAGCAAACGCCTCCGTATAACAATTTGCAGCCAATACTGGACTTACAGGCCCGGGTGCGGCTGCGGAAAAATCTACAAAACCTTTACCATAGTCATTTTCGCCGGCATTGGCTCTTGGTAGAAACTGGTTACTGATGGTGCCATTGTTTAAGATATACATGGCCATCATTTTTACTTGTCCGAAACTCGCTTTATAACCAATACTATCCCATGGGAAGGCTATTTCAAATCCTTTTAATCTTGTACCTGTAGTTGGTTTTGCACCAAAACTGGTAGATGTTTTGTTATCGCCCAAATAGCGATTTGGCCCCCCGCCACTTCCAGCGAAGCCACTTAGGGTGTATAGGTCGGCGTAATAGGTATCTTCTGCGGTATTAGTTCCTAGGGTGAGTACATAATCTGGATTGAAACCTACATCAAATTTGTTGGCTTGATTGTAATCGTACAATCCCGTTGGTGCACTGTTTCGCCCAAAGTTGCCATCATTATAACCACCTGTTTTAGAATCGATGAATACTAAGATGCGCTCGTTATTATGCACCGTACCCGCTAATGCTAGGTATAACTTTTGCGCACTTTGGCGCACATACAATGCATTTAATTCTGGTTTAGAGGCAAATCCTGAAACTGGTCCACCTTGGGATGTTGCGGCAGGTGGGCCCCAAAAACTTGTTTCGATAATATCCCCATCCAAATTTACGGTTGGTTCGTAGTAAGAGCGTACATGGAAGGTATCGGTTGGTGCAACCGATAGTACTTTTAGCGAATCAACTTTTGTTACTCCAGTTTGGGATATCTTATTATTGAAAAACTCAAATAAGGTACCATTGGAGACTTTGTAAGTGAGCGCCGTGTTGGATTCGCAACTGGTGGTTGGGGAAATTACTACTTGGGCAGGTGTTTGGGGTTGTGGGGTTACATCAAGACTCGTTGCTGATGAAATACATCCGTTTTTATCTTTTGCGGTGAGGCTATATACCCCTCCTACTACATTATTCCAATTGCCCCCTGCACTATAAGTAGTGCCATCTATACTAAATGTTAAGCCAGTGGTGGCTGAGTTAACCTGAATATCCGAAGCTTTGGCGCAGGTGGGTTGAGTTACCGAGGCAGTAGGCGTGGCTATTGTGCTTGAAATGGATACGATCACTGGTTTTGTGGTATCGGTACAACCATCTGTAGTTGTTGCTTTGATGTAATAGGTACCAGCTACACTAACGGCTTGTGGATTGGTTAGTACTACCGTTGCTGCTGAATCTTTCCAAAAAGTAAATACCAATCCAGTTGAAGGTGTGGATGCAGCAGTGTCGATGGATTTGCCCAAATCAACTGTTTTGCCCGCACAAACGCCAGCAGGGGTCTTTATTACTACATTAGGTAAATCAATTACACTTACCGTTACCGTATTACTGATGGCTGTGTCTGTAACCACACAATCCAGATTACTGGTTAGTTCGCAGGTTATTTTGTCGTTATTATTTAAGGTTGTGGTGGTATATGTGGAAGCGGTAGCTCCTGAAATGACTACTCCATTATTTTTCCAAACATAGCTGGGTACAGTACCTCCGTTGGTAGTATTAGCAGTGAAACTAAGCGATGTTTTCTTACAGAATTTAGCAGGATTAGATGGGGTAATATTAATGGTGGGTTTACTCAAGGCAAATGGTGTACATAACACATAGGATGTTATGGCGCCCGGTGCTACCCAGTTTGAGGTATTACCCTTCAACGTAAAATTGGTCAATATACCGTTGAGGTTGTTTTGGCTAGAATCCAGTAAGGTATTCACTGCTGTGTTATTAGCCCCATCTAAACCTTGGTTGAAGGTATAATACACAATCAAGCTATCCTCATTACCTTTTAATTGGCAATTCATGGTTTGCTGAATTTCTGCTTGGCAAAGGGCACGACCCCAAAGCCTAAACTCATCCATTTTACCATTAAAATGTTCGGTACTTACTTGGTTTTGCCCTAACAAAGCTGGGGCAGTACCAGCAGTACCTATTACACCTGCTTCATTTGCGGAGCCTATTAAAACCCCATTTGCATAAAGCTTTTTTACTTTTCCATCGAATGTGGCAGCAATGTGTACCCATTTATTTTCGTAGTTTGCTTTATTAATGGCCACATCCAATTCCTTATACACACCCGCAACGTTTAACCCAAAAGATAGGATGGTGCCATTGTTTTGGAACGACAGTAAATGCCTGTTGTTTCCATCTTCTTTTCGATATATTTCAGAGAATGTGTTGGTATGAATATCACGAGGGAATACCCATGCTTCGATGGTGATTTGTTTGGCAGGTTTTAATTTGGCATCGTGAGGAATCGTTACATAATCATTCACCCCATCAAAATCTAATGCAGCCGCTCTACTGTTTTGTACCGCATTTCCTAAAACCGCAAACTGGTAACTTGGGGCATTGCAACCATTATTGACAACCGTAATTGTTGCATTTTTTATGCCTATCGAAGTTGGAGAAAAGGTTACGGTAAACGTGGCAGAATCCTTGGCCTTGATGGGCGATGCTGGTGTTAAAGCACTTACCGTAAAGGAAGGGTCACCAGTAATGTTGATGGCAGTGATGGCCAATGGAGCATCCGAAGTTTTTATTTTGAACGTTCTTGTGAGTGTATTGCCCACATTTACGTCTCCAAAATCGGTGGAATCATTAATGCTTGGCGATAAATCACCTGCATTAATAACGGTGAAATTATTGTTCTCTACGGTTGTTTTACTATCATATACCACGATTGCTCCTGAAACGGCACTGGTATCATTGGGTGTACAAACACCAGTAGCAACACAATAATAATAAGTAGTACCCGCAACCGTACTTGGTGGCGTGTAGGTGCTGTTCGTTGCGCCAGCGATAGCAGTACCGCTTGTGGAATCGGCAATAGTATTTTTATACCATTGGTAAGCATTGGCATTTGAAGCTGTGATACTTAGTGTATTCAATGTTTTATTCAAACAAAAGGCGGTATCTGTGGCGGTGGTTTGTGCTGTGATTGACGGAGAGTTGTTAACTGTTATTGTTATCCCTGTACTACTTACTGTTGGAGTACTAGCACAAGGATCATTGCTTGTTAGGGTACAGGTAATGATATCCCCATTTGCCAAACTTGAAGTAGTATAGGTTGAAGCAGTTTCGCCAGTTATAGCTACTCCTCCTTTATTCCACTGATAGCTTGGGGTAGTACCACCATTGGTTATGGTAGCGGTAAAGATTACTGCATCACCTTTGCAAATTGCGCCACTTTTATTGGATGAAATGCTTATAGTAGGTGTGTTTGCAGAAGCAACAAAAAGGGTATCAATTTTTTGAACTGGACATGTAAACCCACTTGAAGAATAGCTGATAGAATAGGTTATTGGGTAGGCCCCCGGAGTTAATCCTGCTGGGTCAAAATAATTTCCGCTAACATTTGTACCACTCCATACACCGCCTGTAGTACCAGTAATAAGGGTGGTAAGGTCAAATTTAGGTGCAGAAGTAGCACCACATAATGCACTTGCTGGTCTTGTCCAAGAAGGGTCAGGAATGTCACCACCAGGATTGATTGTAATAACCAGATTACGAAGATTGGGGGAGGCTGCTGTGTAAAGAGCTGATGAAGTATAATTTTTCCAATTTGACTGAGTAGCAACACGGGATATCCAAACTTTCTGGGTGGCGGGTGTTAATGGGCCAATGTATTTATTGAAATCAGATTTTCCAGAGAGGGCCATACTGAAACAACCCATTCCTGGATACTGACCCGAGTTCTGGGTATTGCCTTGGCCAGCAGTCCAAGGAGTAATTGCCCCACCCGTGCTGAAACCAAAAAGAATTCTACCATCTTTTCCTGGAAAATCGCCTTCGCTCCTACCGCCAATACAACTACCGCCTTTATTTGTCCAAGTTCCTCCCTGTGCAAAATATATTTGATCACCACCAGCATTCATATTAATACCCCCAAATCCTACAGCCAGTTGAAAATTGGCCGTAACAAATCCAGGCAATAAATCGGCAACTGACCAAGCATTATCTGGGAATGTAAACTTAAGCGGTGAGGTCGTTAATGTAACTACAGTACCTGCAGGAATGGTGCCGCCGGTTCTGGTTACTGTTGCACCACCTTCTGATAAACTCCAATATCCAACTCTACAGTTAGAATACCCATTATCTGTCAATTGAAGCTGAGTACCTGTAGTAATGTCTTTGAAACAAACAAAGCTTATTTCATCCCCATTTCCCACAGATCCGCCCACATTTGCATTAACGCCGAGAATAGCAAAATCTCCTATTTTCAGAATCGCTGGAGGTTGTGCAAAGAGGGTAATGGAACAGCAAACAAGCAACAGATGTAATAATAAACCTTTCATTCAATGATTTTTTCAAAGCCCGCAAAGTACTGCGTTCACGGCTACTTTAATAGACGATTACCGCTTATCCACCGATGGTAACAATTAATTCATGTTGGGCAATGGGTTTTACTTGGCTGATACATCCACGATAATTAGCATTAGATTCACTCAACAAGCCTTTTCTATCAATGGGTGATTAAAGCTTAAACAAAACCTTTTTTGCATCTGATTTATTCCAAGCTGGACAACTTATATATTCGCATTATCGGAAGCTTAAACGGTTACTTTAACAATGGGAGTAAGTATTGACCCAATTGAGTAGTAATCATTTGATTTTATAGTAAGGATTTCCATCATCATCTGTCTGTAAAGAACGTAATCCTGCCACTGAAACTTGTTTACTTTCAAAATTTACAAAGCCTCATTTATTACTATTATAAAATAATGTACCATGCACCCTCGCTTAAAGAAAGTTCTAAAAATTACCTTGATTACGCTATTGGTACTACTTGTATTAACTGCAATTGCCATTCCAGTAGGTATCTTTTATTTGAGAAATAAAAACACCCTTGCCACTTTTAATCAATTTTCTGAACAACCACAACTACAGTACGTACCCATTAAATGGGATAGTTCGGTGGTAGCGGGTATTCGATTTGACAAAGCGGCTTTTTTTATCCCAGTAAAAGTGAAAGGCATTAAACGTAAATTGTTTATGCAGTTTGATTCGGGAAGTGCCTCTTCCCTTTTCTATGGCAAAACGCTTCATGCCATCGGCGGCGGTTTAGACACGCTTTTTAACCAAAATGACAGTAGCACTTTTGCTACAGATGTAGAATTAACCATTGGCAGTGCCAGGTTACATGCAGACAAACTACAAATCAGGCAAAGTATGGGTTCCGAAGAATTAGATACTTCGTTTATTGTGATTGGCACAATAGGTTATGATGCGGTGGTAAATAAGACGTTAATCATGGATTTTAAAACCAATCAACTTGCAATCACCCAAACCGCCCCAGAAAATTTAAACCCAGCTATACAGTACATTGATGGCGTGAGCGTAAATAAATTTCCCTTTTTCATCAAAGCAAAAATTGGTGACGACATCGTTACCTTGGGATACGACACAGGTTCTAGCCTTTTTCCTTTGATTACAAGCAATAAAAAACTAGCTGCACTGAATAAAAGTGTACCATTAGACACTTTATGTTGCGTTAGTTCTTGGGGTATTGACCACCCTATTTATAGAAAAAAATATGACAGGCCTATCCAACTCGGCAACACCGTTTTTAAGGATGAATATGTTTATAGTTCCCACCAATTTGATGTGCTTGATTATATACCCAACTGGCTGTTTTTTGGCGGCACGGGCAATAGTTTATTTATCGGAAAGATTGTATTTGTGGATACTAAGCACAATAAGTTTGGCTTGGTGGACTAAACATTTACACTTTGGAAATATGCCATTCTGGGGTGATTGCCCCAAATGCAAGAATAGCGTTTTGACATCTCGAATGCTACAAGCTGTGATATTAGTCGCATTCGCTCTTATGGAGCCCACAACAACAAAAGATTTATCAGTCTTTTCGCCCTAATAGTTTGATTTTCCTGTCAGATTTTAGCCGCCACACAGCGGCAGCCTGGCAAACCAGTTTGACACCTTCCCGCCACACAGCGGCAGCCCGGCAAACCCGTTTTACACCTTCCCGCTGCACAGCGGCAGCCCGGCAAACCCGTTTGACACCTTCCCGCTACACAGCGGCAGCCCGGCAAACCCGTTTTACACCTTCCCGCCACACAGCGGCAGCCCGGCAAACCCGTTTTACACCTTCCCGCCACACAGCGGCAACAGGGTGTATGGTTTTATAGCGTATTATCAGCTAGTCTTCGTAAAAAATAGTTTGGATGGGTGGCGAGTTTTCCCAAAAACTTCAACTAACTTCTGTCAATCTGCTCTTTTCGCTGACTTAGTATGGTTGGTAGAATAAGGTAAGCGTTAAAAAAACCAAAGTACTGTAACTTGTAGAGACGCGATTAATCGCGTCTCTACAAGTTACAGTACGTAAGCGCGTTGTAACTAACAATTAAGTGCTGAATTTATTGTCACAACAACACTTACGGAAGGCTTTTTACCAACATACATAAAACCATTTTCGTAGGCTTCCACATCTAACAGGAGTTGGAAACTTTGTAACCTTTAAGTTTGCTCACATTTTATAACATGAATCAGATTACTTTAGAATGGATGAACACTTCCCGCAGATTGTTCGGCAATGGATGGACAATCAACGAAATTCAAATCATGAAAGTATTGATACAACAACAAAATACGCTGCCAATATCGCTGGAGCAAGCCAGGCAACAAGTGAAGCGGCTAAAGGAACAGAGCCAATCAACCGTAAAGAAAGGTCAAGATATAACACAGCAGTAAGAGTTTTAGAAGAGAATGCCTTACAACTTTGGTCAAAAAGCAATGGCCTTTGGATTAATGAGCAGGACTTCCTAGCGCAGCATGCAAAAAGGCTAATAGGTGCAGGTGCTGAACAAAAAGTATATCTACATGACAATGGAAAAGAGGTAATCAAAGTAAATTCTGGGAATTATCATGGGAATTGGTTGGAGTTTTTTAATCGGTTATTAGGCCATTCCATTCTTTTCCCAGCTACTAAATATGCTATCACAGGCTTTTCAAGAATAGAAGATGTTTTTGTAGTAATCATTAAACAACCATTTGCCATCCTTACCGAAGGTGCACAACGTTCCATAGTGGAAGCTTACCTCAACAAACATGGATTTATTAGAACTAAGAACGATGACTATTATCATGCTAAATTGGGCGTTATTCTGGAAGATTTACACGATGAAAATGTTTTTCTTTTAGCGGAACAGATTCTTTTTATTGACCCAGTTATTTACTTCGAAACATTAGATATGGCACTCGATAAAAACGTCCTGTTTCGATTTCCATTTAATCAAAGGCAAAGTGGAACTGAATAGTAATTAATCCATCGCAAAACATGTAAGGGGTAGTTTCAAGTTCCAATTATTCCGCTTAACACCAATTTTGGTAGGAAAATTACCCGCGGCGTGTAACCATCGCATAAGTCTACATTATATATCCTCATCCGTTGAGTCAAATATTCAGCAAGTTCAAAGTATTTTAAGCTTCTTTCGTAGGAAACAATTAACAAGAGACATACAAGTGTTCGTGCCATTGGAGCGAATGCGACTATAATCGCAATGGGTAAAATTGGTAAAATGTTAATCACTATTCGTGAATTCGTGGCATTACCATAAATGCCATAATTTCTAAATCAAAATACTTAGGTGTAACCAAAAAAAATCCCCCCAAGCGAGCTGCCTAGAGGGATTAATTAAAGTGATGTGGTAAAATGAACGGCTGAAATATATGTTAATTCAAAACCTTACAAATAACTAAGGTTAGTATCAGGCCCAATAGCTAATAGGGTTTCATAAATCAACCGGATGGTGCTATCAATATCGTTTTTATGAATCATTTCCACGGTAGTGTGCATGTAACGCAATGGAAGGGATATTAATACACTCGGGCAACCATCATTGGCATAAGCAAAACTATCCGTGTCTGTACCGGTACTTCTGCTTACTGTGCGCAACTGCAATGGAATACTGTTGGCAGCAGCCACATCTTGTACAATGTTTAATAGTTTGTTGTGCACCGCTGGTCCGTAGCAGGGAGAAGGCCCTTTACCACAAGCCACATCGCCTTCAATGGCTTTGTTAATCATGGGGGTTTGGGTATCGTGGGTTACATCGGTGATGATGGCAATATCTGGCTTAATTCTTCTGGCAATCATTTCTGCACCTCTTAATCCTATTTCCTCCTGTACGGCATTCACAATGTAAAGCGCAAAAGGCAGTTTCACTTTGTTGTTGTGTAACATTCTAGCTACTTCTGCAATCATGAAGCCGCCCGCTCTATTGTCTAAGGCACGGCCTATATAGTAACCATTGGCTAATTCATCAAAACCATCTTCGTAAGTAATAACAGAACCAATGTGTATGCCTAAATCTTCTACTTCTTGTTTGTTTCTAGCACCACAATCAATAAATAAATTCTCTGGTTTGGCTTGTGGTTCTTTGCTATCAGCAGTGCTCATGCGGGTATGGATGGCAGGCCAACCAAATACGCCTTTCACCGCTCCTTTTTTTCCATGAATCAATACTCTTTTAGAGGGTGCAATCTGGTGATCTACCCCACCATTGCGCTTTACGTAAATAAGACCTTCTGGATTAATGTAATTGACAAACCAACTGATTTCATCGCAATGCGCCTCAATTACCACTTTAAACTTGGCATCGGGATTAATCACCCCAACGGCTGTACCATAAGGATCTACAAAATGGGTATCAATAAATGGTTGGATGTACTCGAGCCACAGCTTTTGTCCACCACTTTCAAAACCTACAGCAGAGGGAGTATTGATGTAAGTTCTCAAGAAATCAACTGCCTCAGGCGTTAGCACACTCGCTGGGGTTGCTGCTTTTGTTTCTACTGTTTCGTTGTTCGTTTCTACCACATTTGCGGTAGCTTTCTTGCTTTTTTCAGCCGCTTTTTTGTCAGCTCCTTTTTTTTCTTTAGCCATTCTTGTTAATTAAGTAAGTAAAATAATAATTATAGTCGAAATGCCAGAATGCCGCACAGTGCTTTCAATAACATTATCCCATCAATGATTGCAAGATAATAGATAATGGGTTTACGGCGCTGTAAGGCATGGGCAACCATCCACAACGCAACAAATGGAATGGTGTTCAATAATAAGTTGACTAACCCTAAATTAAGCCAATAGGCCAACCCCCAAAATACCCCTAACCCCAAAAAAGATAGTGGGAAAACAATGCGATAAATAGTAGTACGAAGCCCCCATTTGACCACCACGGTTTTCAACCGTTGATTGGCATCCGTTGCATAATCTTTAATATCGAAAAGAATACAAAGAATAGTAATAAACAAGCCATTGTGTATCCAATAGCACACAGTACTTGTCGATAGAATCAATGGTTGATGATGAAAAAGGGTATATGCCAGCAAAGGAAATAGTGTAGTTACACCCGCCCAAACGGCACCAATAATCATGGGCTTTAGGATACCATTCCCTCGTAAATAAAATGCAAAGCCACCTCGGTGTTGCCCTACATAATAAAGCAATCCTGCTAAACAAGTGGCGGATAATACAACACTGTGAATGCGTTTTAATGCTTGCCAATAAAAGTGGCTACTACACCAAATAATAGCAGTAAGCAATAGGCTACTGAATAGGTAATTGGAATTCGAAACAAATCTTCTATGCTGTTGATACCATAATGATCGCTCGTTAGCAATAGTGCTTGGGGTTTCGTGTGTATAAGCAAATGTGTAATAAAGTACCGTGCTTGAAAAAATAACTAGGTAATATGCAAAAGGGAGCAAGGCAATGCCTTGTTGGCATCCTGCTTCTATGGATAACGCTACGGCACAGCAACCATAAAAATAATTGGCAAAGAAAAAGCTATGCAAACAGCGGTAAAACAATCGTTAGTACATTAATTTATTCATTGATGAGCGCAATCTTGGGAGTTGTAAGCGTATCGCTCAAATTACCCGCAGCGTCTCTTGCCCAGATAAGAAAGGTGGAAGTGTCGGTTTTAAAACAAGCACTGAAAGAGCCTTTGCCTGAATTATAAGGTATGGCAAAACGTATCTCCCCTTTTTGATTTTTTTGTGCTGGGTAATAAGGGATTTTATAACCAATCGTATCTACCACACCCAACACTGGACAAACTTTAGATAATCGTTGAATCCAAATGCTATCGGTTAGATCACCTTCTGCATCCGTAAAACTGAGTGTTATATCTAGCTTATCACCTGTAAAAAGAGAGGTGCTGGCAATGGATTTGATACTAATAATGGGTTTGGTAGAATAGGTTTCTTTTTTGCAAGCAGTAAATATGGTGGCAAAAACGAGTAGCACTATTATTTTCGTGTACATAATAATATTTTTTCGGTCAAACTTAGTTCATCATTCCCAACTTCATTCATTGGAAGGTAGCATCATTAACAAAATATTTTCAGTTTCGCCAGATCAATTTCCATTGATTACTAAAGAAGTATATCAATATCAAATACAGCAAAATCTGGTGTATCGGCAATGGGCATCATTAGTTAACAAGCTGCAAGACCCAAGCTTTGAGCAAAATGCTGCAAATGCGCCCCATTTAAATAGCTACCCTTTTATACCTATTTCGTTTTTTAAATCACACAAAGTCATCTGTGGTCAATTTGAGGCCGAGGCACTGTTTGAAAGTAGTGGCACCACCAACACCGTCAATAGTCAACACTTAGTGAAGGATGTGGCCATCTATAGAACGAGTTTTACTACAGCATTTGAGTTGTTTTATGGAGCTGCACATCAATGGTGTGTTATTGGTTTGCTTCCTAATTACTTAGAAAGACAACATTCTTCTTTGGTGATGATGGTGGAGGAACTAATTACGGCCTCAAAGCACCCCAGCAGTGGGTTTTATCTGCATGATTTTGAAGGACTGCACCAAACTTTATTACACCTAGAAAGCACAAAGCAACCCACCTTACTCATTGGGGTAACCTTCGCTTTACTGGATTTTGCAGCTCAGTTTCCCATGCAATTGCAATGCACTACCGTGATGGAAACTGGCGGCATGAAAGGTCGAAGAAAGGAAATGACTCGAACGGAAGTGCATCAATTACTGAAAGAAGGATTGGGATTAAACGAAGTACACTCAGAATACGGCATGACAGAATTATTGAGCCAGGCTTATTCTGTAGGTAAGGGATTGTTTCAATGTCCTCCTTGGATGCGGGTTTTGGTGCGTGATGAAGATGATCCTTTGGCTATCCATACTAGTGGCAAAGGGGTTTTGAATGTGATCGATTTAGCCAATATTTATAGCTGCTCATTTATAGCAACGGAGGACGTAGGCATCGTGTATGAGGACGGTAGTTTTGAGGTATTGGGGAGATTGGATAATAGTGATATCAGGGGGTGCAGTTTATTGGTGGTATAAATTGGGGTTTAGAGGTTAGGGGGCTATTTCCTTTTTTCGATGGGTTCAAATGATTTTGTTTGATAACGTAGAATGTTGCACGATTAGATTGATTTCTGCGTCCCTTTTCCACAGGGGTGATACCACAAGTATTAATATTGTTAATTCGCAACTTTTACAACAAATTATTTTTCTTAAAAAATAGCAACGAATGAAAGTATTCAAATTCGGTGGGGCGAGTGTTCAGTATATAGATAGGATAAAAAATGTGGCTACTATTATTGATGCATATGCGGGCAATCAATTAGTAGTGATTGTTTCGGCCATGGGTAAAACAACCAATGCGCTGGAAAAAGTGGCAGAAGCTTTTTACGAAGGGCATTTAGACCAAGCTTTGCAGTTGTTTGAGGTAGTGAAACAGCAACACTTGACCACAGCCAAGTACTTAATGGTCACACATTACAACGCATGTTATGCACAGCTCAATGATTTTTTCACAGAAGTAGAATGGTTGTTACACGACAAACCGGTGAGGGACTACGATTATTACTATGACCAAATCGTGTGTATTGGCGAGCTATTGAGTACCTGCATTGTGAGTCATTATTTAAACGAAATGGACATTGCCAATACTTGGTTAGACGTTCGCGACATCATCCGTACCGATAATAATTTTAGGGACGCAGTTGTAGATTGGAAACGAACAGGCGAAGCAGCCCAATCGGCTATTCAATTCAATCAAGCGTCTATTTATTTGACGCAAGGATTCATTGGTGCTACAGATGATAATGAAAGCACCACTTTGGGTAGAGAAGGCAGCGATTACACCGCAGCAATTTTTGCCCATCTACTTGGTGCGGAAGATTTAACCATTTGGAAAGATGTAGAAGGCGTGATGAATGCAGACCCTAAAGCTTTTCCTGCTGCGCAAATATTGCCTGAACTATCTTTTGAGGAGGTGATTGAAATGGCTTATTACGGTGCACAAGTGATTCATCCTAAAACCATTAAACCACTGCAAAACAAAGGCATTGCTTTAAAAGTGAAATGCTTCTTAGATAGCAGCTTGCCGGGTACAACCATTGCTAATAAACACTTGAAAAACCTCCCTCCTATTTATGTAATCAAACAAAAGCAAGTATTGATTCATTTGCATAGCCAAGACTTTTCTTTTGTGGGGGAAGAACCGATGATTGCCTTGTACCAGATATTTAAGGAACTAAAAATAAAACCCAATCTCATTCAAACAGGTGCCATCAGCCTCGATTTGTGCATGGACGACCGTACGGATAAAGTAGAACAGTTTGCAGCCGCAGCCTCCGTGCTGTTTGATGTTCAACTTGAGCGTGATTTAAAACTATTGACCATTAGGCATCCTACCGATGCCATTGCCACAGAATTGACAGCGGGTAAGCACCTTTTACTGCAACAAAAAACCCCTACCACCCTACAAGTGCTATACAGGGGTTAACCTTCCACATACAATTGCAGTAAATTCAGTAAGGGATAAGAAAGCTGGTATTATTTCGTTGAAATGACTCCGAATACGAACATCCAGCCATTATTTCGACTGCTTAACCTTAGATTTGCCGCCTATTAAAATAAAAAAATACTTATAATGATTAGTGCAAGAAATATCACCTTGTCTTTCGGTAAAAGGGTATTGTTCGACGAAGTGAACATCAACTTTACTAAAGGCAACTGCTATGGCATCATTGGAGCCAATGGAGCGGGCAAGAGTACATTTATGAAAATTCTTGCTGGTGAAATTGAACCCAACAAAGGCACAGTGGAGATTTCGGCAGGTGAACGTTTGGCAGTGTTGAATCAAAACCAATTTGCCTTTGATGAAGAAACGGTATTGAACACCGTATTACTAGGTCATAAAAAAATGATTGAAGTAATGAAAGCAAAGGATGCCATATATATGGATCCAGATGCAACGGAAGACGATTACATGAAAGCAAGTGAACTGGAAGCCGAGTTTGGGGAAATGGGCGGATACACTGCGGAAAGTGATGCGGCTACCCTCTTAGGTAGTTTGGGCATTGAGGAAAAATACCACTCCAGCTTGATGAAAGACATACCCAGTAACTTAAAAGTGCGGGTGTTGTTGGCACAAGCCCTATTTGGTAACCCTGATATTCTTTTATTGGATGAGCCTACCAATGGTTTGGACATTGAAACCATTAGCTGGCTAGAAAACTTCTTGGCCGATTATGAGAACATCGTTTTGGTGGTAAGCCACGATCGTCACTTTTTAGATACGGTTTGTACCCATGTGTCGGATGTGGACAGAAGTAAGATTAAAACATTTACCGGAAACTACACCTTTTGGTACGAGAGTAGCCAATTAGCTGCTAGACAACTAAATGATAAAAACAAAAAGAACGAAGACAAACGTGCGGCATTATTAGACTTCATTGCCCGTTTCTCTGCCAATGCATCCAAGAGCAAACAAGCTACCAGCCGTAAAAAAGCGTTGGAAAAATTGACCATTGAAGAAATTGAACCAAGTAATAGAAAATACCCTGGCATCATCTTCCAACCACTTAGAGAGGTGGGCAACCAAATACTGAATGTAGAGAATTTGAAGCATACAGTAGAAGGTAGAACCCTATTTGAGAAGGTAAATTTCAGTGTTAACAAAGGCGATAAAATTGCTTTTTTGAGTAAAGACCCTTCGGCAGTTACTAGCTTTTTTGAAATTATCAATGAAAAAATAACCCCTGAAGCTGGAAAATATGAGTGGGGTACGACTGTAACCAAAGCCTATCTACCCGTAGAACACAACGAATTCTTTAAATCAGGAGAAACATTGCTCGATTGGTTGAGAAACTTTGTGCCAGCGCATGTAACCGATGCCGATGAACCTTTCCTAAGAGGATTTTTTGGTAAAATGTTGTTTACGGGCGATGACATCATGAAGAAAACCAACGTATTAAGCGGGGGCGAAAAAGTACGTTGCATGGTAAGCCGAATGATGTTGCAAAACCCTAACTGCATTGTGCTGGACCAACCGACCAACCACCTTGATTTGGAAAGTATCCAGAGCTTCAATGAAGGTTGTAATAATTTCCCTGGAATAGTTTTACTAACCTCTCATGACCATACGTTTATTCAAACAGTGGCCAACCGCATCATCGAATTAACTCCCAAAGGAATCATCGACCGCTTGATGACTTTTGATGAATACATGGAAGACAAGCGGGTGAAAGATTTACGTATAGAGATGTACGCTTAAATTTTACCACAACACCATATTTGTTTACACCTCCTTCAATTGGTATTTTGCCTGAAGGAGGTGTTTTTTTTTTGGGGGGGGTAAACGAGGTTTTGGCGTTTATTTGTCAGTAAACAATCGAAAACAATCCACTACAAGTTATTCTTCCGCACACTGAACTGCTTTGGTTTTTGATTTTTATCTGCTAGTTCCACTATTTCGGCAATTCGTTTGGCTCTTGTTTCCTGACTTTTGGCAAGTACCAGCCATTGTAAAATATTTCTTTTGTCCGTTCTGCTGAAATTAAGAAAGTGTACTTTGGCATTAGGACTTTTTTCAAATGCCAGCTCTAAATCATTCGGAATAACTAACGCTTCTGCTTCATCTAAGACTGTCCATGAACCGTTTTTCATTGCTATATCGATTATATGGTAGCCCGCTTTGGTCATTAATCCTTCAACAATCAATCGTTGTACCTTTTCCTTATTCACTTTTGACCATACACTTTTTTCTTTTCGCTTACTGAAAAACTGCATGAATTTTTCTTCGTCCAATGGTTTTGACTTACTGTCTATCCATCCAAAACAAAGCGCTTCGTCAACCGCTTCGCTGTAAGCCACGGTAGGAGCATTGGATTTCTTTTTATAATAAATAAGCCAAACAGATTGTCTTTTGTCGTGATTTTCTTGAAGCCATTCACGCCATTCTTGGCGACTTTTTGGGTAAAAGGTTTCTAATTCTTTTTCCATTTTAAATCGGGATTTAAGGCCGCCATGCGAGGAGTCTGCCTTAAAATTATTGTATTCAAACTCAAATAGATTATGCTGGGAAATGTGTATTCCCCAGCATAACCATAACGGATCACTTCATTAGTGCAAACTCTAACCATTAGTTTTCGGGTCAAAATCTACCATCCATTCAATTCCGTATTTGTCTCTAAACATCCCAAAATAAGTACCCCAAGGGCTGTCTCCTATTGGATACTCGATTTGTCCGCCTTCTGAAAGACCATTAAATAATTGGTCGGCTTCTTCTTTGCTTGCTGCGTTAATGACAATTTTACTTCTGTTTTCATTTTCATTGGTCGACCCCAAGCTTTCAGGAACATCATTGGCCATTAAAAAAGTATGGCCAATAGGTAAAGCAATGTGCATTATTTTATCGGCTTCACTATCTGGTACCGGAAATTCAGGACTTGCCATATCTTTAAATCGAACAATTCTAGCGAACTCTCCACCAAAAACTGATTTGTAAAATGTAAAAGCTTCTTCGGCATTACCATTGAAGTTGACGTGTGGGTTGATCTGTGCCATTTTTTATTATTATTTGATGGGCTAAATTTATGGGAGTTCAGCAATTTTCTAAGCCTTGATGATTACGTTATGTTTTATACACCTTAGGATACAGTCAGCACTTTGTATAGTAGTATTCAATTTGTCGAGAATTGAAGTTGATAATTCAGCCTTTTCAATGTTTTATTTATAGTCAAATTTATCATTTCGATCCAACTCAGAAGTGCAGTTGAGTATGAATGTTTATGCGGTACTTTTCAATTCACAAAAATGCGTAACCGAATTTTGGAAGTAATATTTATTTTCTTTGAAATAGTTCGATAATTTGTTCTTTATCGAAGCAACTAAACTTCATAACATTTTCTCCCCAGTGAATTGATTTAATCGTCAATTCGTTAGTGAAGTGGAATTTAATTACACCTCCATTGACATTTTCATTTAACTCTGTCTTTGCAAATGGTGTAAACTCAATAATTCTGTCATATGGTTGACTTGTGTCTTTGTATAATTGGTCTGAAATATGAACACCCTTTATTGACGGAACCCAAGATCCCCTGTAACCTATTATTCCAAAAATTGTGTAAGAGATTAGTGAAGTGGCAGTGAACATATTCAAATTACTCTCTAGAATTTTTACCTTAAAGCTGTCAATATGAATACTATCTAGGTTTGTCCACCAATCCAATTCGTATGTGGTGACAATCTCATTTTTTGGTTTCTTGGTTCATTTGCTAAAATATTATGACTTCCAAAGTCAGTTACATAAAAGTAAATAATACTTAGCCCAATAACTATTATCGAAAAAAATATCAATATCCACTTAATTTGCTTTCTCATAATAGTTTTAAGTCAAAATACGTAAATCCGAAATATTAATTTATACTCAAAATATTTTATAACATGATTACAGAGGTGGATATGAGCGAAAATAATGAGAGCGGATGGATGAAATTTGTATGTTAACTGCAAACTGGGGTAAATAAAACAGCCAAGACCAATTGTTTATTGCAAACTGGTCTTGGCTGTTTTAAAATGATAAATTTTTTAGTGATAAAATGCTGGATGGTTTTATTTTAAGCAAAGCCCTTCGCACTTAAATATCGCTCTGCATCTAAGGCCGCCATACATCCACTTCCTGCTGCAGTTACTGCTTGGCGATAATGCTTGTCTTGTACATCACCAGCGGCAAAAACACCCTCTATATTGGTTTTAGAAGTACCGGGTGTGGTGAGGATATAGCCCGTTTCGTCCATTGTAATGTAATCTTTAAAAATACCACTATTCGGCTCGTGGCCAATGGCCACAAAGAATCCGCTAACGGGTACTTCGGTAAGTGTGTTTTCCTTAGTATTCTTAATGCGTACAGATTCTACTTTGTGTTGACCAATGATTTCATCCGTTTCGCTATTCCAATAAATTTTGATGTTAGGCGTTTTGATCACCCTTTCTTGCATCACTTTACTGGCGCGCATGGTGTCTTTACGTACAATCATGTGAACGGTGGTGCACAATTTTGAAAGGTATAAAGCCTCCTCTGCGGCTGTATCCCCTGCTCCTACAATGGCCACTTCTTTTCCTCGGAAAAAGAATCCATCGCAAACGGCGCAAGCACTCACCCCAAAACCATTCAGGCGTTGTTCACTTTCCAGCCCTAACCATTTGGCGGATGCCCCGGTACAAATAATTACTGCATTGGCTGTAATCCAATGGCTCTCGTCAATTTCCACTTTGTAAGGCTGTTGGCTAAAGTCCACCTTGGTGGCAAGTCCATAGCGAATATCCGCCCCCATTCTGGCCGCTTGTTTTTCAAAATGAATCATCATTTCTGGGCCTTGGATACCGTCGGGATAACCTGGATAATTTTCTACCTCGGTGGTAATGGTTAATTGACCACCCGGCTGAATACCTTGGTATAATACGGGTTTTAGGTTTGCCCTCGAAGCATAAATGGCGGCGGTATATCCCGCAGGGCCACTACCAATAATGAGCAGTTGCACATGCTCTGTTGTATGTTCACTCATAATATTTCTATTTTTTTAAGCCGACAAATGTAGTTAGTTGTAGGTGGTAAGTAATAAGTTATAGGTTGGGGGTAAGCATGCGTACTGAAACAAAACATTTCCTGCTGAAATTTTTGTATGAAAGTCATTACTTAGTTTGTCTTGGTGATTCCCTTGCTGCTGGGACTAAGATATGGGATGTATAATGATACGATGGTTATTTTGCATCAAAAGTGTAGGTAAAATGAGTTGCTTGCATTTCGGAAGAGAATTTTGTTTTTCGGTAAAAATTCACAGCCAGAGTATCTGCTGTTTCCGCTTCTACATAAGCTTCTAGAAACCCATTTTCCTTACAATAATCAGTTAAGAATTCTATTAATAATTTACCCGTTCGTTTCCCTTGAAAATCTGGTTTTACGCCTACATCATAAATATAAGCAACTGGTTTTTCGGATGTACTCGTGTGCAAAATAAAAACGGTTAGACCTCCAATTATTACGCCATCTATTTCTGCAACAACCACCATATAATCTGGGTTTGATAACAATCTTACTAAATAGTTATCACTAGGAAAGGGTTGGTCATTCTCAAAAACTTCTTTGAATATTTCAATAAGGCTTTTGAAGTGGGCAATTTCGTGGATGGCTAATCTTTTTATTTTCATTTTTTGATATGATTATTGAAGGGTTATTGATGGTTTAGGATGTTATTCTAATGAAAAAAGTATGGCGTTGTAAGGGAAATAGCATTCCTTCAACTGATAACCGAAGCCACATAAAGAACAAATGTTTAGGCTATATTCGTCAAGCTACCATAATGCCAAATTAATGTTGGTTGCTGTTTTTCTTTGTCAAGCAAGTTCTTCTGATATTATGTCAATAGATTTTCCTTTTTCATTTATTGCCCAAATTTGAAGAGTGTCAAAACCATTTCGCTTTGCTTTTTCAAACTCGATTTTATTTCCATTGCCTAGCTCTATGAAACCATTTTCATCAACTTCTTCACCCATTTCCTTGTCAAAGTCAAAACCATTATATATCGAGATAATGATTTCAAAAAAGTCATTCCCATCTTGGTCAATATAAAACTCTGATGCAAGTCTATTATTGGTTTGTTCGTAAGTGTAAGTGTCACAAAACAATGCGTCATAACCGTGAGAACAACCATCAAATAATAAAATCTCTTCGCTACTTTCTGAGTCAACTGCATAAACTAATGAAGGTGCAAAGTCTGTCCCAACTATTAAGTTCTTATATTCATTATGCAATTGTCCGTAAAACTTAATTTTAAATTTTGTTTGTCCTGATTTTGTTTTTAGTTGCCTTCGCCACTCGTGGGAATGCAAGTCTCTTGGATTTTCAATATGGGTTGTTAATCCATCAAAAAATGTTGGTCCTAAAATGCCATTGTCCGTTGTAGGAATTGAAGAGTTTTCTTTCTTTTTGAATAAGTCAAATAGTCCCATTTAGAATTATTTAAAATGTCGTTTTAAAATTGCCACCAACTCAATAATTATTGCGATTATAAATACTATTCAATCCTATGCCGCCTCAGTAATACCAATCTATCAATAAAACCATCTACACCACATTAATCTTCCTCAATCTACTTTTAACTGAAGCCTCTGAGCAACCAAAATGTTTGGCAATTTGTGTAATCGATTGGCCATCACCATAAAAATCGCTGAGTTCTATGTCCATTTCTTCTGTCCAGAGTAAGGTTGTGTTTTTACTTTTTTGCTCCATCCTGTTTTGTAGATAGGGTTTGTTTTTAGAAGCCCAGGGTTTGGGTGGTTCTTTTTTGGCGCCAAATTTTGCTTTCGTTACAGGTACCGCTTTTCCTTGACTGTCCTGCCGAGCTTCTGCCGATTTTACTACATGAATATTCCGAAACACAGGGAAATTTTCGGGCAATAAGGATTCTGGGATAAACAACTCTTGTTTCGTGCGGGTAATGGCTACATAGAGTAAATTAATTTCTTCATTAATTTGTGCTGGGGTGTATCGCGCATCGGTATTGTCCATTTCTTCCGCAAATTCCATTACTTTCTCATAGGTAATAAAGTCGTTGGCAAGAAAAACCGTATCATATTCCATCCCTTTGCAGCGGTGAACCGTGGAGAATACCATTTCGGCTTTGTGTTTTTCTGTATCGCTCACATGCTTGTCTTTAATGGTTTTGATGAGGTCGTAGATATCATCCCCATATTCATTTACGAGTTCTACCATCATACCCAGTTCTACATCACCTGTTGACTCAATGTATTCCTCTAGTTCTTCCATAGTGCCCATCTGTGCAACAAGCGGATCTTTGATGGCTAGCTTTTTTCCTTTTTTCAAGTTCAACACATCATACAAAGAGGCTCCCTCTTCGGCATAGGTGTACGAATGGATATTTCCCTCAAAATAGATATGCTTGGTATGGGGATTGTTCTTTACAAATTCAATGGCTTTGAGCAACAACCGCAAGTTGCTTCGTGCAATGGTAGCCTTGGTTTTACCCATTTTATCACTGCCTTTACCATTTAAGGTAACCGTAATCGGCGTTGCTTCCACTTCGTTTTTCCATTCCAGAACAGATTTGGCTAAATGTGCTATTGCCGTACCAAAACGAAAACTAGTGGATAGGTTGAGTGAATCAAAATGGGTTTTCTCTAAAGAATTTACGGCAAAACGCCATCCATATATCTGCTGGTGTGTATCTCCAACTATTACTTTGGTGGCAGGTTGTCTCAAAAAAACATCCAGCATGGCTGGTGAAGCATCTTGTGCCTCATCAAAAAGAATGTAATCGTAAGGCAGTATTGGATGGGATAATTGGAACTTTTTGAGGTAAAAATCGTGGGTAATAGGAATTGCTCCTTTGTCCATATTGGCCAAAATGGTGCGGGTTTGCAGCTCAATAAATTCGTAATACTTATCCACAAATTCCGAGGCAATCACCTCTTTAACCACCGTTCGGTAATCTATATCTTTTACCCTAGGTTCTACACTGTTGCAGAAAAAGGAGATAAATCGGTTAATATGGTTGGCTACAATAAATGCTGCATGTTTTTCGCCACTACCTACAAAACCAAGCATACCTGCAATTTCATGGGTTTTGTAGCCGTTCGGTTTTAGTTGATAAGCATATTGAGGAACAATGTTTCTAAAAGCCAAAGAATGCGCTGTATCCACTTGCACATTTACCAATCCTGCTGTTTGCAATCTTTGGGCTGCCTCCAACTTAACGGTCTTATTGAAAGCCAAATACAAGATACGGCTACCGGCAGGACGAGATTTTGCATAAGCAATAACTGTGGTGGTTTTACCCGACCCCGCCACTGCGTTAATCTTGATATTGCCTGTTGATGCAAGGATACGTTGTTGTTCAGGAGTGAAAAGCATCTATAAAATTGGGGAAGACGTTAATTTTATTCAGGTGTTAATTAAGAATGGAGAATTAAGAATTGAGGATTGAGAATGAAGAATGAGAATGGAGAATTAAGGATCTATAGGTGAAATATTATAAGAGTTGTGGGTAACTTTCAGCTTAATCATGATGGGGTATTTATTGGAAAACTGAAATAGCGCATCAGAAATGGCTGAAGGAACTGATTGGTTTACAACTGGAGTTTTACTGTTAATGCTAACATTCAATCTATTTCCATCATTACCAATGGTGGTGTACGAATTGGGGATGTATTGCATAAAGTTCTTGCCTTTTACCAACCATGGTGATAGAAAAAAATGGTCGTACCATCCTTTTCCACCTCCGCTTGTGCCGCAACTGTTGGGTACACTGGCGGATGACCGGGTAGAAGTAGTTAGAAACGGCGCGTAACTAGCCGTGTTGTTGTCAAAATCAGCGGGGTAAGTTAGTTTATTATCAATGGAAAAAGGAGGGTCAAACATTTTGGTGTTGGTATCGCTGCTGTTGATAATGGCCTGATAAGCCGTTTCGTTGGTGTTTCTATAGTTAAAGTCACCCAGTACAATTAGGTTAGGAAAATACGCAAATTTGGTTCTTAGTGCTTGCATTTCTTGTGCAACTTGTTGATCACGAACCTTGCTAGAATTACCTGATTCGGTATGATTCTGTAAAACATAGAGAAAGGTAGTGTCAGGAGTTGTAGAGAGAAAAAAGTCTTTATAATAGAGTTTGTGTAGGTTAAAATCTGTTACGTTGCTAACGATGGTTTGAGTACTTAGGTAGCCAATTTTTTGTTTGTTGTAAAAAAGTAGGTTCATATCCCCACCTGAACTAATATTCGTTGGGGTGGCAAAATCGTATTTATCAGGAAATAAATCGTTCAATACACTATCCCTTACGCTCACTGCAAAATTCTTTGAGGATGCAGTAGCAGTTGGGGAAAAAGCATCCACTTTCTCCAAACTGAGAATATCAGGATTGGTATATCCAATAATGGTTTTGAAATAACCATTCAATTTGCTCAATGATCCTTGACAACCATCGCCGTAATTCAACACATTATAAGCCATTACTTTCAAGGTGTCATCACTAATTCCAGAAAAATTCTGCTGCCAACTATTGTTTACATCACCAAGCTTAATACCTATAAAGTTTTGCCCTTTTTTGTTGCTTGTAACATTGGAGAGTCGGATACTATCTTTCCAATTATAAGGGTTGGTAGGGTTACTAAATATATAGCTGCTATCTACAAAAGCCCATCTGCGATTACCTGGAAATGATGAGTCCATATTTATTATCACCCGTAACAGCAATAGAATGTCTAAATTGGTAATTTTTCCATCATTGTTTACATCTGCAGCAATAGCTTGATAAGGGGAAGTAAACAAGCCAATATTTAAAATGTGCCTTTTGATGAGTATCATATCTAAAGCAGTAAGACCTGATTGAGTATAATCCAGCTCCTTATAAGTAGGCCTAAGTGTAGTACTGCTACCATTTGGTACTGTAAAATAATAATTTCCCCAAAGGTCAGTTTGGGCAGCAGTAAAATTTCCGCTTGGGTTCAGTTGAACACCTGTAATTGGCACACCATTTAGCGTGCGGACACTTCCACTTATTGCGTTGTTTGTCCCTAAAGTTCCAATACTTGTTTGTTTGGTTTGTGCATGGAGGTAGGACAAATACCCTATCTGCAAGATTCCGATGAATAGTAAAGCTAATTTTCTCATCATGTAAAAATTAAGGATAGAACAATCAAAGTAATAATAATAAAAACCGAAAATAGGTCTTTTGTTAATTGTATCCTCTAAAAAATAACATTCACCTTTGTTTATGTAGAAAAGTAGCCGAAAGGCTTGCTCACACCTTCACCAATTTTATCTTCCTTACCCTTTGATAAACAGATATCCAAAACCCGAAAACAGTCATCAAAATTCCTATCCACAACACATTAATCATCGGAAATTCATACACTTTTAGCGTTACTAAATCAGTAATGGAAGCACTTTCTTTTACGCCCAACTCTAGCTTACCTTTTGCTTGATCTATTACTTTATTAAACTGCAATACAAGGCTTTGAGAAATTACACTATCAGGAAGGTTGCGTAATTCATTGCCCCTGAGTGCAATGCCTGGGTAAGCTTTGTACCTACGACCATCTTTGGCTATCACTTCCATTTCTAAAAACAAGGCAGTTTCGCCAGGGGAATATCTTGTTTGTTGCTCTTTTGGGTTAACGGCCACTTGCTTTAAAATCATTAAACCACTACTGTAAAACAAGGTATCTCCTACTGTAACCGATTTACTTTGAAAGCTAGCTGTATCTGCTGCATTGTTCTCTTTGTAGGAGGAGATGTACACGAAAATATCCTTGTACCAATAATGCTTGCTAGCAGGATTGGCGGCAAAGCCTTCCATGCCTTTGTTGTTTTTGATTAAATCTGGGTAAAGGGCAAATTCTTCGTTACCAGTTTTTGCTTTAAAATTGATTTCGAAAAAGCGTTTTCTTTCTGCTTCGTTTAGCGTGTCTTTGGTATAAGTAACCATATACTTACCCATATCGGTTGCCATGCCTTTAAACAAAGTGATGTTTTCAGCGGGATCTTCACGCTTATCTTTTTGGAAAACAGCAATTCCTGTGGTATTCCAACTGAGAACAGCTTTCTTACTTGACGATATCAATATGCCCACCAAAACCAATCCAAAACCTACGTGTGCAATAGACGCACCTGCCGCTTTCATTTTGCCTTTTAATCCAATGAATATATAGGCTGCATTGGTTACAACTGCATACACCGAAGCAAATATGGCAGCATGTATGGCAACCAAGAAACCTAGGCCCATCTTGTTATAATGAATGTCTCCAAATGAACTAATTGCGGCAGCAATCAATACTGCAATTACTGTGGGTATCCAAATCAAGCGGGTAAATAACCCCCGAGGCGTGTCTTTATATTTCAAATATTGGGTAACAGCAGTCAGCAACCCTACCACGATGGCCACAAATACTTGTACCTGATTGTACGCAAATTCAGGGTCTTCGGATGGGGCAATTTGTTGACCAAACAACTTATTATAAACTGGAACTGAGGTTTTGGCAATGATTAGTAATGCTGCTAAAAACAATACTAATGAGCCGATGAACATCCAAAATTCCCTACTATAGGTACTCTCTTCTTTAATGATTGCAGGAATTTGCTTGTGCCGGAAAGCATATAGTGTTAATGAAGGAATTACAAACACTAACAAGAACAACAACAATTGGGTATTCATACCTAAATCTGTAAAGGCATGAACGCTGGTATCGCCCAAAATACCACTTCTCGTGAGAAAAGTAGAATATAAAATCAATAAAAAACTAAGGATGTAAAACAAATAGGTACTTCTAAGGCTGTATCCAGTTGACCGATAAATTAAGTTGGTGTGTAAACCTGATACCATCACTAACCAAGGCACTAAAGAAGCATTTTCCACAGGATCCCAAGCCCAATAACCGCCAAAACTCAAACTCTCATACGCCCAAGCAGCACCCATCATGATACCTAATCCAAGTATGCCACCACTAAAGGCAGCCCAGGGCAAAGCCTGTTTTACCCAACCATGATCTTTTTTCACTAATCCCGCTATGGCAAAAGCAAAAGGAACTATCGTGCTAGCAAAGCCTAAAAAAAGTACGGGAGGATGAATTACCATCCAATAATTCTGTAAAAGCGTATTGAGCCCTTGTCCGTCTTTGATAAACTGTAAATAATCACTCCTAATGCCCCCAGTAGCAATGTCTTGAAACATTGGTGCACCATCGAGTATGCCTTCATTGCGCAACAAAGCGAAGGGACTACTACCTAGCTTAGCTTCAAAGAAATAAAAGCCCAAAAGCATACTCGCTAAACAAAATTGGGCAAATGAGATAACCATTAAAGTTCCCGCTTCCCAGTCTTTTGCTTTCCAAATCAATATCCAACCCAGTACACAATGCCATAAACTCCATAGCATAAAACTACCTTCTTGCCCCTCCCAAAAACAACTAAACATGTAGGCAGTTTGCAAGCTTCTGTCGCTATGTTGCCATGCATATTTGTACTCAAATAGGTGATTGGAAATGATGTAGTAAAGTATGGAAAAAATGACGACCACCGATACTGTCTCCACTAGAAAAAGGCTTCGTGCATAACGTAGCCAACTTTGCTTGAGTGTGTTGTCTTGCTGTTGGTTGGCCTTAAAAAAAGAAATGGTGGCCAGTGCTGAGGCAATAAATGACAATATAGTAAAGAAGTGACCTATTTGGCCTGCTAAAAGATGTTCGTTGAGATATTGCATGAAGCAGTTTAAACATGAAAAATTCAGAAAAGAAACAACATCACTCGTTCCATAATCGTATTTGAATGACTCCTCAAAACGAAAAGTTTGGTAAAAAGTTGGCTATTTTTTCTTGGCGGCAAGACTATCTGCGCTGGTGTATTCGAGGGTGTTCTCATTGCCTGACGCCCCTTCTTGCAATGTTTTAGAAGCGGTAGAAACATCATCCTTGTATTTGCTAGGGCATTTCAATAAAATATCTTTACACTCAAAATGATCCCCTTGCATTTTACCCTTCAACACGATGCGTTCACTCTTTTCCATATCGGTTGGTTTGGTATTGTGGTAAATCACTTTTACGCTATTGCCCAATGTATCTACTGCTGTAAATGCTAAATAGTTGGGGTCTTTTGCAGCATCGTACTCCATTGGTTGGGTTTTATCCAATTTAGCTATTAGGTTTACAAATTTTCCATCTTTCTGCTTTGCTGATGCAACAGTTTCGTAGGTAGTTAAATTGCCTGTAAAGCTGATAAGCACCGTAATTGCAATTACTATTAACACCAACATAGCTATATGCGTCTTTTTCATATCATTATTTTTCTAGCGGACAAAAGTAGCTGAAAATAAATTGTGGATTACTGTTCAAAAAATTGGTGACGCACAACTTTGGCTTATTGACTTGAAATTATTTTTTTCCAAAAAGATTTATCAAATCATGGCCCCTCTTCCATTATTCCCATACAGGATAATAATTGCTCCAAAAACTAATTGCACCGTTCAAAAAATTCATTGCTTCAAAATTGACCACTCAATAGAATCTTTTTGAAGATTATAGGGCAAAAAGCATCCAAATAGACATTTTTATATTACCGAGAAGCTTGGCATCGAATATGAATTGCCAATGTTTTAACCAATTTTCTGGAACACTTTCTATGTTTTTTTGCGGACAGTAAAACAATTTTACAAGAATTATCAGTTAGAAATAGGAATTGAACCGTTAAGCCACTTAATTTGCAATGTATTTTAATAGTTACTTATGATTACAGTAGGAATAATTGAAGACGACCGCCCACTAAGAAGAAATCTGGAGATATTCGTGAATCAACAAAAGGATTTGCATATCACCTTTTCCTGCAACAGCATGGAAGCCTTTTTGGAGCAGAGGGTAACATTGGATGAACCATTTATCATTTTTATTGACCTTGGGCTGCCAGGCATTTCTGGTTTGGAAGGTATTACCCTCATCAGGCAACAATGGCCCGATGTACACATTGTAGTAACCACAGGCAACGACAACGACAATGTTATTTTTGATTGTATTCAAAGAGGAGCGAATGGCTATTTGCTTAAGCCCTTTAATATCAATGATTTAATCAAAAACATCGACATCATCCGCAGGGGCGGCGCACTCATTACACCAGATGTGGCCATGAAACTATTTAAGAAAATCCACAAACCCCAAGACAGATTCGAAGAAGCAAACGCGACCTTGACAGCAAGGGAAAATGATGTGGTGAATGAATTATTGAAGGGACTTACTTACAAAGAGATTGCTGCAGTATTGGGAATTTCCGCTTCCACTGTTAACGACCATTTGAAGAACATTTACATAAAAATGTCCGTAAGAACCAAGTCGGAACTGATTGCAAAGCTTTTAAGAAAGTAATGCTAGGTTTACCGACAATACCCATAAACCGTTTTTGAAGTCTTAATTTTCTATTATTAATGGTAAAACTTCACTTTCAATTAAAAAAGGAGTCATAAAACTATATAGGAGTTTTAAGCTCCTAAAAGTTCTTTAAAATCGTTTATACCCCAAGAGCCTTGTTATAGCATCTTCTGCATCTAGGCTCGTAAGTGTCCTTCTCCCCTAGTAGCACTTGTGAATCTTGAGCAGTTTTTCTGTAAGAAATTTGGGCAATATTGCCGCATTGTACACAGATGGCATGAAGCTTAGTAATGTAATCGGAAATGGCCAAGAGATTGGGCATGGGGCCAAAAGGCTTACCCTTATAATCCATGTCTAGACCCGCAACAATAACTCTAATACCCCGCTGGGCTAATTGCTGGCATACATTCACAATTTCAGCGTCAAAAAACTGCGCTTCATCTATGCCAACAACATCTACATCATCAGCTAACAATAGAATGGTTTGTGAACTATCAATGGGGGTAGAATGGATAGCATTGGCATCATGGCTTACCACTTGCACATTATCGAAACGGGTATCAATGGCTGGCTTAAATATCTCCACTTTGAGGTTAGCAATCTTTACTCGCTTGAGCCTACGGATGAGTTCTTCGGTTTTTCCACTGAACATGCTACCGCAAATTACCTCTATCCAACCTACTTTTTCGCCGCTTAAATTTGGTTCTATAAACATTTACACAATAAATTGACTAAAATCCCGTTTTATATACAGGAAAGTATTTTAAACTTCAAAAGTATCTGACTAGAATGGAAAAAGTGAATCTACTTATTAACAAGTTGAAACTAATGCTTGAAGAAAGGGCTGATATCAACCTGATGTTAGCTATTGCAGAAATGCTTGTTAGAGAGTTGCAGACCGCCGATAAAAAGGCGAAAGAAAGTGGGGTTACGGTTATCATGCCGCGCAAAGATTTTAGGCCCACCCCAGCCAAAACTATTGATGGCTATCAGTTTGGCGATAATAACCTAGTGATGGAAAAGGTATTCGATACTACTACCCATTACCCTGAAACTATACCTGAAAGCAATGCAACTATTGCTGGAAGTGAACAGGAGAATGTGGTGGATATTGCTGTTGAAAAAAACTTGGAGTCATCTCCTACTCTCACTGATGTTTCAGCAGATTTGCCTGAAATTACTGAACCATTTGCATTATTAAAATTAGCCGACAGCAATAGCGAAGAGATAGACCCAAAAGAGGCCTATTACCCTACGCTTGCCCTTCACCAACATAGTGAGGAAGAAGAAAGTAATACCACTGAATCCCCTGTTAATCACCAAGCATTATCGGAGCCACTGGAGGTTTTTGAACAAATAGAAGAAGTGGATTTGAACGCTTCTACGGTTGAACCACTTGTTCCTATACAGCACATACCCATTGTAGAACCACTTGTTTTGCCCGCTGAACACATTGATTCCAATGAAGCGGTGTCAGATGCAATGGTAATTGACAGTTCGTTGCAAAATCCAGAAGTTGAAGAACAGGTTGAAGAAAGTCTGCCAAGCACTGACATGGAGGAGTTTGTGATTAAAAGAAATACGGAGGAGTTTGATAAACTATTTGTTGAATTATTTGGGAGCAACGAACCAACCGATTCTTCAGCCCCTTTGCCTTACGATGAATTGGTGGAATTACCCATTTCTTCCACTGATGAAAGTGTCAGCTCAGAAATAAATCTAGAAACTCATGAAAATCCTACTATTCAAGCTGATGAACCTAGTATTTTGGCTAAGGAATTGGAAACATTATCCGAAACGCATGACCCGCTTTTGCCTACCACACCCGAACAAGATGATTCATTTATAATACCCACCAACATGATTAGTGCTACCCCACCCTCGGCAGCGAAAAGTAATTTGACCTTAGCCTTTTTAGGTGCAGACAACTTAGACGATTTAGAGGACAAAGTGGAACATCCAAAAGTTTCATTGCCAGAAGTTCAGCTTCCCACAACATTGGTTCATGAAGTGGAGGCTACTCCTTCTCCCTTGATTGAATCTATTCCTGCTGAATTGGTTACCCCAACACCTGTTGAGGTACAAAAAATTTATGAAGCACCCCCTTCTATTAACGACAGATTCCAAGAATCGGAGGATTTCTTGGCCTTGTTCAACCGCATTGCTGCGCAAAAGGATGCACAACCCAGTGTTTTAGATCAATTTGCCGCAGAAGAACCAAAGGACATTAACCAACTATTCGCAGACTCTACCCCTGCGCAGCCATCTGCATTGGCAACAGAAAATAACGATTACCAATCTTGGTTTAATTCAATTTCTGACACTACTAACGAAACGATCAACCCCATTGCCACTGGAAATATTCCCAACCAAACGCCTGAAATGGAGGAAGAACATCCACCATTATGGGGAGACCATTTGATAAAACCAATTGTGGAAACCATGCAAACCATTCAACAAAATGCTGTTGAGTTTGGAAACAAAGCTGAAAACATCAGTGTCCCTTTTAATTTTCAATCATTGGTAAAAGAAGAAATTCCCACTCCTACAGTTGGCACCAACGTACCTGAAATTGCGCAGCATTGGGAGAATGCACCCATAAAAGATTTGCGCAAGTCGATTAGCATCAACGAACGTTACTTGTTTATTAATGAATTATTTAAAGGCGATGAGGCATTTTATGAAAAGAGTATTAAAACACTCCAAAACTGCAACATACTTCCAGAAGCAACTTATTGGGTAGATAAAGAATTAAAAACTCGTATTGGCTGGAATGAAAATAGCGAAGTAGCCGCCCTATTTGATCATTTTATCAGGAGGCGGTTTTCATAGATATATTGCATCGTGGCCGCAGTGGCACCTGATTGCACCTGTACAAAAAATCCCGCAGCTTTACCAGCTTTTTGGTAAGCAGCGGGATTTTTTAGTAATAGATTCAATACTTTTTCTAGCGATAACACTTCGTTTACGCTAAATGCCCCACCAGCATCTACTAGATCAACGGCTTCTGCGTATTTACTAAACGCTGGTCCAATCACTACCGGTTTGGCATATACCGCTGCTTCTAACACATTATGTACCCCATCTGCACCAAAACCTCCGCCCACAAAAGCAATAGTGGCATATTGATACAATCTACTCAGCATCCCCATATTGTCCATGATTAAAACTTGACATTCTAGGTTAGCCTGCTCTTTGGGTTGTTTTACCCATGCAGAATAAGTGATAGCTTGGGGGTACAGGCGAAGGCAATCTTCCATTCTTGTAGGTGAAATATCATGAGGGGCAATAATCCAAATAATAGCTGGATTGGCCACGGCATAATGATGCAATACCTTATCGTCATCTAGCCAGGTACTTCCAGCTACAATTACTTGTTTATCATTCCCAATGAAGGCTTCGATTTCAGGAATCGGAGCAGCTTTTTCTGCAATTGCCAATACACGGTCGAATCGGGTGTCCCCAGAAACCGTTACCTGACGTTCGATTCCTATACCTTTCAATAATTGCGCACAAGCTTTATTCTGTACAAATAAGTGGTTGAAAAAAGTCAAAATGCTGCGGTTAAACCCACCATACCAAGCAAAAAAGGGCTGGTCTTCCCTAAAAATACCTGAAACCAGCAAAGTGGGTATCTGTTGGTCTTTCAATGTTTTAAGGTAGTAATACCAAAACTCATATTTAACAAACAACACCAATGTTGGCCGAACTATTTTCACGAAACGCTTTGCGTTGCGGTTGCTATCCATTGGTAAATAAAACACCCAATCTGCCACTGCATCGTTTTTTCGTACTTCATAGCCCGAAGGAGAAAAGAAAGTTACCAACAGCTTGCAATGGCTATACTGTTTTTTGATTGCTTCCATAATGGGTTTACCCTGCTCAAACTCCCCAAGTGAAGCACAATGCACCCATACTACCCGTGACTGATTGTGTTTAAATGCGGCTGACAATTGTGTAAATACCTCCTCCCTGCCTTTCACCCATAATCTTGCTTTTGCCTGAAAATTGGCCAAAATGCGGGCTGCTAAAGGATAGAGTAGAATAAATATTTGGTAGAATACTTTCTGCATAGTAAAGCGGTATTAGCGATAAGTATTGTTGTGTCTTTTTTCACAGCCCTCTCAAGCAGGCAAAACAACTCAACAACATACAAATTTCTTGAAAAAAACTTTTAATTATAATAACTCCTGCAAGTTTTTAATCTGGGATTTATTGCCCAACTAGGTTTATTCCTGCAGGCTAGAGGATGATGGTTACTAATTCAACATTCGCATTATCGCTATTTATTTTGGGGTTAAAGTGAAGCCTTGAAACGTTATCTAATACTGCGTTCTTCTTCTTCCTTCATTTAAGCAAAACAATACGAAAGGTTGTACCCTTTCCTATTTCACTGTTCAGCACATACAATTGGCCTTTGTGGTATTGCTCCACAATACGTTTACTTAGGGTTAAACCAAGCCCCCATCCACGCTTTTTGGTAGAAAATCCTGGGTTAAACACTTTGTTCACATGGGCTTTAGCAATGCCTTTGCCTGTATCCGCTACATCAATCACTACTTGACCAATACTATCTTTTATGGTAACTACAATCTGGCCTTTGCCTTCCATGGCATCTAAGGCATTTTTTAGTAGATTTTCAATGACCCAATCGAATAATGGAGGACTAATCATAGAAATAATTTCTGTATTTGCTGGTGCGTCTATTCGAAACTGGACTTTACCCCCTGCCCTCTTTTTTATGTAATCGACCATGTTTTCTACCAGCAGCACCACATTTCTTTCTTCTAACACAGGCTTGCTGCCGATTTTGCCAAAACGGTCGGTAATCAACAATAGTCGGTTGATGTCTTTCTCCATTTCCACCGCTATTTTTTCATTGCCCTCCATGTCTTTAATCATCTCCAGCCATCCTTGTAAGCTGCTTACGGGGGTGCCCAACTGGTGCGCTGTTTCTTTAGCCAATCCTGCCCACACCTGGTTCTGCCTACTTTGATAATTAGCCCTTTGCGCTAGCATCATAATTACAATAAATAAAAACACGATTACTAACTGTACCAGTGGGTAATACTTTACCTGTTGCAGCAGTTTACTGGGCCCATAATAATATTTATTGGCAATGTATGGTTGCTTGCTAATGACCAAGACAATGGGGTCGGCATAGGCTTTAAAACGCTGCAACTTATCTGCTAGATAATTGGGATCTTTTTTCACATCCAGCGTATCCAAGTTGATGTAGTTGTTGGATAATTGGTCTTTTTCGTCCGTCTCTATAATAGGGATGACTTTGTTTTCACTGGAAATTTTCGTGGCCAGATTTAAACTACTGCTGTCAGAGGAATTAAGTATGGTTTTTTGTGCCTCCACCCAATCTGACACGTGCAGTCGTTCCTGCTCGGCAATTTTTTTGGCCAGAGAATCAGAGTACCATACCGTACCTGCTACAATTACGATAGCGATTAATCCAAATAGACTACGCCAATGCAACCATTGTTTTATCATGGGGTAAATGTAAAGGGTGGAGAAAATTGGCTACTAATTATTTGTTTACTTGAGAAATAATGAGCCAGTAATTTTCAAAGTAAAACTAAGTGGTAAGTACCAAGTTCTAAATATTTCCACTTTGGAAATAAATCAATCTGGGTGATAGCTAGGAATGAACGTATGGCAAGGTAGCCCCGCCGAATGATAAGAGCTGTGATTTTTGTCGCAATCAATCCAATAGCAAGAACTGCATAATAACCGAATAAATTGTAGAAATCGGGGCTAATGGAAAAAATGACAAATTGCCATGACGTATAAAGGTTTTTCGCGGTTATTAGTTTAACCTCACCCCCTCTCCGAAGGCCGAGGGGCAAAATGAAAAACTTTTATGCACCCAACTGCTATAACTTTTTTAACTTTTAGTGCCTAACCTTTACATTTGGCAATCAATATTATGCTTTGCCCTTTTTCAATTGTTAATACAACTACCAAAACTACTTTTCTTTACTTGTTTATATCTAGGTTACAATGATTTTGTTACACTAATGTATTGCATAAATGCTAATTCACCTACTTCTACAAACCACCCAAACTAATAAATGATGTCAACAAATAAAACTAACAATTCAGGAAATGGAATCGGCATTGGGGCTGCTCTTGGGGTTGCCTTCGGTGCAGTATATGGTTCAAAATTTGGAAACCCTTCTTTAAGCATTGCCTTAGGCCTGGCAATTGGTGTGGCACTAGGTGAAGCCTTTGGCTTTAAAAAACCAAAACAATAAAAGAGTTAAAGATTAGATAGCGGTAGCAAACATTCAATGCAATCCAGATGAAACTTGTGTTGCAAAAAACTTTTTTTACAATCCCTATCTCCTCCCTACCCCAACTATCTCTTTATAAATGCTCAATTCTTTTCCTAATTCAGCTATGCGTTTGTCTTTTTCAATTAATTGAGGGTCGGTAGTCTAGCCATTTGAGGGTTCAATTCTAAAAGCAAATGCATTTATGCCTTCAATACTCATCATGGATAATTGTATTTTTATTATCCAACATGGCAAAGATTTCAGAAAGTGTAACAGGCTGTGTGAACTGATGATCTATGCCAAGTTCTTGGGCTAACAAATTGGCTTCTAACTCAGGCAATGCTTTGAATTCTTTTCTTGCCAATAGCCTGCCTGGCCTTAGCAAAGCGGGATCTAAATGTTTGATATCCACATTAAATGTGCAGATGATTTGCATTTTAAGCATATCGTTCAAAAGCCCATCTGTCATGTTAAGCAAGTTGGTGATGCCTTGTATCCTAGTATCTGCTTCGCGGGCAACCAAAAGTGGCTCGGCATCTTCTATTAGCAAAATGCAGTTTTTATGTTGGCTGTTGTAATTGGCAACTGTTTTTACAAGAAAAGTCATAAACGCGGGATGAACCAAATAATCAACCATATTAGGTGGCATATAAATAACCAAATTGTCGCCCAATGCAATTTCTCTAAGTAAATGGCGGATATAATAGGTTTTGCCTGTGCCGGGCCGGCCATGGAACAGGATAAGTCCTTTGGATTCTGTTTCCAGCCTTTCCATCAATTCTTCATGGAATTTCCTAAACCCATAGCCATAATGTATATCTAGGTCATCTATTTCAAAATCATCTTTTACGGGATAGGATTTTAGGCAATAGTTACCATTGGCCATTTCTACCATATAAATCTCAGGCTGTTCTTCTGCTTCATAAACCATACTGGCTTCGATGAGTAGGGTAAATGTGTGTTCAAATTCAAATCTAAGCACTAACCCCGATTCTTCACTAGGCCTCAGCAGTTCAATATCTCCTGTATGTAGGCAACCATCAACTACTTCTATGTCTTTGTCAAATTCCGACTCATCGTAATCAGTAGCAGGAACTGGACTTATTCTATGTGCAAAAACTAGGTAACCTGGGTATTCATTGAAAACAACCGTGTAAGAAGTAATTTCTTTGGTATTGTTGGGATTAAATAGATATTTAATATTTACTATTTCAATCTCAAATTCATTTTTTAACCTATTTAACAAACCCAAGGCATCAACCGTACAATACTTGTAACTTACGGGGGATGGGGTTTCATTGAAAGCTATAGCATAATACGTGAGATAGGCAAATTCTGAAGCTGTACTTTTTTCAACGATATTTTTAAGGCTTTTCAAGTTAATATCAGTGTTGTTTTCTGATAATATGAAATTTGCCTCATAATAGTAAGTTTTATCCAGAGGCTCAACAATTGGGTTTTTAAGCAGCAATGAAAAGTTTACCTTTTGAGTTGTATTAATCAAGTTTAGTATCGTTTCATCTTGCTGTTTTTCATCTTCCCCATAATAAACAATGCTTCTTACAAAAGCTTTAATGGGTTGGTCTTTGTAAAAGATGACCAATTTCACACAATTTCCATGATGATCCAACTCTTTTTGAATGAAAAAAAGGTCAAGCACCTCTTGATTTATTTCTCTTTTTATTGGATTACCTTCCTTATCATAATTTTTTGAAGAATCGCTTTCATAAGTCACTTTGCCTTCCGCATCATACTTGGTATATTTTATTTTGTGTCCTTTTTGGTTATAGACAAAAATTTCTTTTGATTTGATAGACCCATCGGCATCTATTACGATGATTTCTGTGTTGAACCCTTCCTCATTATAAATATAATCACTTATAGAATCTAACTTTTGGTTTTCATTATAATAGAATACCCTTTTTGGTAGGTTTGATGTCTCCTCGTATTCGTATATAAATCTATGGGTTATTTTGTTTTCTTTGTTTACTGAAATATATTCTCTTTTACGTCCTAGACTATCATAAATAAATATTTTTTCATTTCTTCTTTCATTATTACTCAATGATGAAAAATTATTTTCTATTCCTTTTTTTTCATAAATCGATATATAATGATACCTTGATTCAGCACTAAAGTGTTCCCGATGTCTCTTAATAAGTGTGCCTGTATCGTCAAACCATAAAGTTAGCTTCTCTAGAAGATCCTCCTTTGGCAAAGTGGCGTCCAAAAAGATCTTCCCCGACCAATTAAAAGCAAAGTATTCCCGTTCTACTATTTCCTTTACGCTTCCGTTTAGCTCATATTGAGTCAAATGGGTAAGCTTATCGTTACCAAAAGTTTTTGTTATCATCTACTAAGTTCTTTATACTTTTTTTAATTATAAATGATGAATTGTGCTGTGTTTACAAATGTTTGCGGTGGTGCACAATTATTCATCTCCATGTAATATGGTATGCCTTTGTTTTAGTTTAGCATAGATTTCTGAAAGCGTAGTAGGCTCTGTAAATGTATGATCCACACCTATACTTAATGCTAACAGGTTGGCGTCTATTACAGGCAATGCTTTAAACTCCTTTCTGGCAATCAATCTCCCAGGGCGCAAAAGGGCATCGTCTAGTTCTTTTAGCTCAACGTTAAATGTGCAGATTATCTGCATCTTCAACACATCGTTTAATAACCCATCAGTCATATTGAGCAGATTGGTTACCCCTTGTATGCGCACATCCGCGGTCCTTGTTGCAAGCAGAGGCTCGGCATCTTCTATCAATAACACACAAAAGTTTGCATCCATAGACAATTGGGTAATTGTTCTAGAAAGAAAGGTCATAAATTCTGGATCAACCAAGTGGTCAACCATATTGGGGGGCATATAAATTACTTTTTTGTTGGCACTTGCCATTGCTCGGAGCAAGTGGCGGATGTAAAAGGTTTTACCTGTACCGGGCTTTCCATGAAATAATACCAAACCTTGGGTTTCTTGTGTAAACCGGTTCATTAGTTCTGAATGAAAAGTTGTAAAATCTTGCCCATAATGAAGGTTTAACTCTTTTATTTCAAAATCATCTTTTACAGGGTGCGATTGTAAAAGGAAATTTCCGCTTCCATCTACTTCTACCATTTGTATTTCAGGCTTGTTTGGCTTCTTGTAAACCCTAGCATGCTGAATGCAATGGATAATCCAGTTTTCTATATTGTCTAAAACTTCCTCATAAATTTTACTGGATGGCATATACAATTTCACATGGCATGGATAAAACCCTTCATAATCGCCCTGAAAATCATCTATAAAATCTGGGATATCGTATTCATCGCCATCAATGCTTTGGATACTAGAAACATGCACAAGGTATTTTGTACTTAATGGGAAACCAATGGTATAATTTTTTATTTGCCGTTGCCCCCTTTCAAAATTGTCGAAATCTTTTTCTACTATTACTCCGCCCATTTTCATCAATAAATGCAATAGTGCCATTGCATCTATCTCTAGCTCTTTAAAATCTATTTCAGATGGGTAAAATCCATTTACCAACGCATAATATGCAATCGGGGAGAATGACCTATTATTAGGTTGTATCTTGGCCATCCATTCATTGTCCAAATCCTTAAAAAGCTTTGCAAATTGTATATCTTCTGTTCTAGAAAACTTGTACGCATTAAAACTTTCGTACCCAATATCTACAAACCTGTTTTTCTCTGCAGTTGCAAGTACGGAACTAGAAATATGGAATGGCTTCGATAAAAAAGCATCTATCGATTCAAATGGTTTCAAATGTTCTTCGCCGTAGTAATCTATTTCCCTTAACTCTACATGCACCAATACTTTGTTTTGATAGTAAACCTTTTTTAAAACCCAATTTTTATGGTGGTCATATTCCATCTTTTCATGGAACATCCTTAGTTTGTTGTTTTCTTTAACAGGTGAACTAGCGTTTTTATATTCCCCCGATGCATCAAAATAATGGGCATAGGATGTTGTATTTTTTACCCTTCCATCTGTATCCAACTCAATGCTTTCTTTGGTATGGCCTTTCGCAGTACGCTTATACTTAGTCCATGACAAAATGTTATCCTCACTATCTTTTTGTAATGCCTCAATAGTCTGATTTTTTTTGTTGTACTTAAAGGTTGTAACATCTGTTATGGCATTATCCTTATTATAGTTAGTAACAGATTCCGTTTTGTTGAATTCGTTATACTTATATTCTACCCTATCTTTCAGATGTCCATTTTCGTAATTAGCCCGTTCTACCAACTCTCCATCATCATTAAACTTGCTTATGGTACGTTCAGTTTCCTTACCGTTTTCATCATAAGTAAAATAATAACCACTTTTCAACTCATCATTTTTGATAAAATCCCCCTCTTTAGTTCTTCTTTCTTTCAGATTAAAACGAGCTATTTCTACAAGCTTCCCTTCTTCGCTAAAGTGCTTAATCATGTTAGAGTTAAAGTAGGCTTCATATCCTTGAAGTTCAATAATATATATTTCACCATCTTTTTCAATAGCATCAAACATTGCTGCTTTGGTTTGCTTTACCGAGCCGTTCAGGCCTTCTTTTTCCCTGTCTGAATAATGGACAGTATTCTTTGTTTCTTGTTGGTTGTTATTAGAGTTACCTTTTACTAGTGCCATATTGATTTTTATGAAACTTTACGATAATAATTGAACTGGACTAAAGTAATACAAACAGATTATTTATAGATAAATTGGGTTTGTTTGGTATTATAAAAGCACTTTTAGGTGAATTATAATCTAGGTTTAAAGCATCTATTTGTAGCTATCGCCTCCCTACCCCAACTATCTCTTTATAAATGCTCAATTCTTTTTCCAATTCAGCTATGCGATTGTCTTTTTCAATTAATTTTTTGTCAGTTGTATAACTATTTTTTGGCGGCATCTGGATATCCATTTCATTAGCAAATTCCCTAAAAATATTTCTATGCAGTGCCATTGAGATATTCCAAATTATATCAGCTTGCAAACTGGGTCTTCTCAAATATACAGTAATGCTTTTGGGGCTTTTTAACCCCAATTTCTTTGCTAAAGAGGCATTAGTTATCGATTGGTCTTTTAAAATTTTTCTTATCAGTTTACCAATATGTGGAGCAGCCATACAAAATTTATATTTTAAAAACTATTTTTTAATATGCTTTTGATAATTTAAAGCGTTTCAAATATAATTGATGGCGAAATAAAGCTTTTATAAAAAGTTGATTTGCTCAATTTGTTTTATCTATAACCATGGGGATACAAGCTTCTATTGTAGGATTTTATAAGCAAGTATTTGGATGTTTTACACTTAAAACGGGTTATTAAACCCATCTGTATGGGTAAGTAACTAATATGCATAGATATACAACCTATAAAAATGGCTATACTACATATATCTTTAGGTTATATACCTAAACATTTAGGTTGATGACCCAAGCCTTTAGGTTTTAACCTAAAACTTTAGGCCTATGAACCAATCCTTTAGGTGTTTAACCTAAAACTTTAGGCTTATGACCCAATCCTTTAGGTGTTTAACCTAAACATTTAGGTTAGTTACACCTATAATTAGGTTAAGAACCCATGTATTTAGGTATATTATCTATGCAAATGGTTTAAACATCCATACAGATAGGTTTATAACCTATAAATGTGTGTGTATAACCAATCCATTTGGGATTACCGCACAAACTGATAAGCCGATGAACCAAGTAATCCACTGCTGTCTTTTACTTGAAGCATCCAAATGGTGACAGATTGGGGGAGTTGCCCTATGATTTTGCCATTTTCATAGGCTACAGTAAGGGTCTTCCAAGTGCGTTTTTCAAAAGGCTGGAAATTGTCTTGCGTGTAACTGATAAATGCAGAGACAATAGGTGAAGTGGCAGTTGTTTGGGCTTCAAATGTGCCTGATTGTGCCGTTTTTAAATGATGAATTTGGGGAAATTCCGCTGACTTGTTTTGCAACCAATGGTTCATAAATGTGGCTATTTCGGGTGGTGTTGCACCTTCTTTATGGCCATGTGGCATGTCTGGCCTTAGACTAAACTGCGATTGTGAAAACACTTCGTTATAGGTTCTTGCAAACATGGAGGGATTGAAATGATGGTCTTTTGCACCCGTTATCCAAAGAAAATGCGCCCTAGAATAATGGATAAAATTGGAAGGATCGTATTGCCCCACCCAACGCTTGGCTGAGGTTGGGGACAATTTATTGAGGTTGGCGCGATAGTTTAGCCCCACCGTATCAAAATAGAAACCACAGCCATACACGGGTGCAGCCACTTTATACCGAGGGTCAATTCCGGAGGAAATACAGGTAAGAAATCCGCCCCAACTGATGCCCGTAATACCTGTGCGGTTAGTATCTACCTCTGGAAAACTTCTGATAAGTGAATGTGCCAAAGCCACATTGGCAACAGCATGATACGCCCATTGTTGGTTGAGTGCACTATCGATATTGGTGAATTTTTTAGCGGGGTCTTGGTCTGGCCCGCCCAATGGTAACCGTTGGCCATCGTTTCCTCTTCCTGCCAAATCCATAGCAATAACAGCATAGCCCCGGCTTGCCCACAGTTGTGCAAACTCTCGAAATGCCCGTCCACCACCGCCATGTACAAAAACGATGGCAGGTAACTGTTTATCTAAAGAAGGATTGTGATGAATAGAACCAGGAGTAGCATAATAGGCAAACACCTGTGTCTTAGGGAGAGAACCATAGGCTAGGCCATCGTACAAAATTTCTTTTATGGAAGCCGTATCATTGGAAACCACCTTGTAAGCAGGGGCTTTCATTAAGTAGGGGAGATTCCAAACGGTGGTGAGCTGGGTTTGAGCTACTTCTTTGAATTGTTTGGTTGATGTACAAGCAACAAGCAAACTGATAAATGCGATGGAGATTTTTTTCATTATATAAAGAAGGGTATTATTGATTAAATAAGACTTAGTAGTATTTGAATTTAGATTTTTAATGTTATACATTGTCATCGACTTTTCCATCAACAATTCTTTCGTAAATCTTCAGCACATCTTTGGGTAAAACGGATTGATTACCAGGCTCGGCAAAAATTTTTCTGTAGTAATCATCGCCCGCTGCATCCAAACCATTATCAATCATTATTCTCAAACACTCCTGAACAATATACCAAGCCATGTCTTGGTTGTGGAAGTCAACCACGGGTTTGGCAGTATAAGGCAGGGCGGTGAATGTGCCGAGGTTGTTATTTATGGTCGTCCATTTACAGAAATTGAGGATGATGGGCACAATCCTAAAATTGGTATCCTTCTTTTTCCTTTCAAATGCCTTCTTTATCTCGTGCTCATGGATGTATTTCGTGCGCATAAAGTTGGCACTGATCATAAAGCAAACAATGTGACAAGCCTCAAAATTGGCTTGAATGTCATGATCCCAATCCCCACCAGAGGTCAGTTCAGTACAGTACCATGTTTCCACTTTTCCGTCCATTTTCAGTGCCGTGAGGTGCTCTTGGAATTTGTTGACCAGTTTCAAATCATCTTTAGAATAGGAGATAAATATTTTCTTCATTTTACCTTGATTGTTGTTGATAATGTATTTATTGAAATCGAACACGGATACAGTTTTGTGAGATAGCACCTCCTCCTTTGTATTTTCATCCCATTGCTTTTTTATGCTTTTTATTTGGAAAATACCTTCTTCCACTTGTTGGTTCAAAGTCTGCCAGTCCACAAAATATTGCCCATCCAAACTTAGGTTGACGGAAAAATAATCACTGTTCCAATCCATTTCCCCACGGCGAGGCGTTTCCTCCATTGCTCTTGATTTTTTGGCATTCTTTTCTGGGATGTCTAAGATAAAACGTACCAATTCACATTGAAGGGGAAAATTATTCGCCGTTTGAAACAAGGAAATAGTCTGCCGCTCTCTATTCAATTCCACCAAAAGAATTTGCTTTTCTTTTTCTTTTTCTATCACAATGCCATCTTTCCAAAACAGCGGGCTATGTTCACTAGCTTTTTTCACATGCTTACCATAAGCACTAAATATTTTTAGCATCACTACATTCATCATGAAATTGTCAGAACCAATACAGATATTGGTTGGCTGGAATTGATGCTCCCGAAAAAAATCTATCAGTGGCGATGCTGCTTTCAGGTATTGGGGAATAAAATAAGTATCAGGTTCTTCTGGCAAGGAAAAAACCAAATCAAAATGCATTAGCAAAGCAATACTGCTTGTGGTATACAACCCTAGAGCATTGTTTATAAGGGCTTTGGTAATTTCTTCTTTAGTGATACTTTGTTTGCCGCAATCTTTCAAAATAGTATTATACAACACATACAATAAGGCCTGTGGTTTAATAAACACTTTATCCTTTAACGCTTCAATTTCTGGGAAGTACAATAATATCCCCATATTGTGAAAAACACGGATGGCATTTACAAAAGAGTCTTTGTATTCATTTTCAATAGTGCGTATATCCTTTTTTTTTCGAAAAGCTTGGATGCTTATAACTGGATTGCTTTCTGCTCTTATTATTTTCAGGTAATCCACATAATAATTTGGATGTTTGTTCACTAGTAATGCTGCTCTATTGGCTATCAACTCTTTCAACCCTACTAAAAACTGTTTAGGCTTAAAATTGAAATAACCGAATGTGATATTGAGTTGTCGGAAATTGGCTTGAATGGCTGTTTGGGGGATTTGAGTAGGATAGAAAAAATGTTTGGCTACTTTTCCTTTATTAATCCTTTCAATTTTATTTTCCATAACCAGCACTTCTATAGGCTTGTTATCGCTTTCGTCTCTTTTTCTGCTCACCAGTTGTTCTATGCAGCGCAGCCAATAAGGTAGCGGATAGCAGGTATCTTTTTCTTGTTCATTTCTTGGTATATCTTTATGACTCCATAGCACCAAATGCAAAGCACCAGGGCTAAAAAACAATTGGTGGGTGGCATGGTAAAACTCCTGCCCGCCAAAATCCCAGCAATTGATAGAGCTATTTTCAAGATAATTTTCTACCAACCGATATTGTATGCCATGCGTTGCTGCATCAATCGTTGGAAATGCTTTGCCGTCCAAATGGTGCAGCATCCATGTTTTACCAGCGTTTGGATTACCTAGCAGTAACAATTTTATTTCATTGATAGGAGCTAAACTGTCTTCTTTTAAAGCTAGTATCCAATTTTTGATACTGCCCCAGCCTGCATTGATAATTTCTTCAGGTATTTTTTCAGAAACTGGTGTTTCTCTCAAGTCTAAAGTATCTAAGTTGTTACATGTCAGTAATGGATAAAGATTTTCCCAATATTTTATTCTAGTTCCAAATAGTATTAAGTGCGTCAATTTATTAAAATTGGTCAAAGTTTCAATAAAACTAACTTGTGTATTGGAAAGATCCAGTTTACATAAATTGATTAAACCTGCTAAAGGTTCAATTGAAGCAATTTTTGTATCTGCAAGGTTTAATGTGTTTAAGTTGGTTAACCCTGATAAAGAATCAATTGAACCGATCTTAGTTTCCTTAAGGTCTAATGTGCTTAATTTGATTAATGCACTTAATGGCTCAATCGAAGAGATATTGGTATTAGAGAGATTTAATGATTCTAAATTAGTTAACTTAATTATTGGTTCAATTGAAGTAATGTCACTATCAAAAAGGTTTAATGAACTTAAATTGGTTAAACCAGATATTGGTTCAATCGACCTAATGTCGGTACTGAAAAGGCTTAAAAATTCCAAATTTCTTAATCGGGACAATGGTTCTATCGAATTAATATTTGTTCTAGCGAGTCCTAATGATTTCAATTTGACAAGTTCTGCTAAAGGTTCAATTGAAGTAATACTTGTGAAAGATAGATTTAAGGAGCTTAATTTAGTTAATCTAGAAATAGTTTCAATCGAAGATATTTTGGTGTAAGAAATGTTAAGTGAATTTAAATTAATTAAGTTAGCCAAAGGTTTAATCGAAGTTACCTCTGATTGAGAAAGGTTTAATGATTTTAATTTAGTCAATCCCGCTAAGGGTTCAATCGAAGCAACGTTTGTACAAGTGATATCTAAGTGTTCCAAAAAATGTAGAGAACTTAAAATATTGATATCGTCAATGTGCATCTTAAAAGATAAAGCAAATCCATTAGCGACTAATATTCTAAGCTGGACAAGTTTTTTCAGTTCATGGGGTAACCTAGAAATTCGATTTAAACCACCTGAGTTTTTACTTTTCATCCATTGTTCAGTCTTCCAATCCTCCCATTGATTACTCAACACCAACTCTTCCAACCAAACACACTCAAACAATTCCTCCGGCAAATCCTTCAGTCTACAATTTCCCAAATCAAGGTAAGTGCTTTTTGTACGTTTATTTTCTGCTATCAAGTCAAGTGCTAACTGGCTCATACTGTATAATATTACAAGTGCCAAAAATAGGGTTTTGTAGTTTAATGTGGTATTGTATGGGAACATCAAAATAGTCAGTGAGTTCGCTAACAATGGATTCTATAAAGGCTACAAATAAAAAAATCCCAACTAAATAGATGGGATTTTACAATCAATTTAAAAATAGATTAGGTTTTACTTACTCGCCACAATCACCTTCCCACCTCTACTCACAGCAACAGAAGTTCTATTATTCGCAACCTTAAATTCCAACTCATCTTTTTGCCCATCTTTCCAAACAATGATTGCCTTGCTTGCATTGGCAGAAATGGTAGGCAATTCTTCACCGTAGGTAAAAGGAATCAGCAGTATTTTAAAATTGGTTTGAATGGCATTTCTGTCCAATACAATGCGGTTATAGCTTGGAATGGCTGCTTCAAAATTGGTAAATTGAGCACCATTGAGGTTTTTTCCTTCTTTAGCTACTTCAATTTTTAAGTCATTGCTTTCGTTTGGTTCGGCAATACTATATAGGAGTAATAATGGGTCGCCTTTTTTGGGATTTAATGCAGCCACTTCGGTTCCCTTAGCCCAATCTTTTTCTAATTTATCTTCATGGGCTAATACCAATGCGCCTTTGGGAAGGTTAGGGTATTCGGCTTTCCAAACACCTTTTGCACTCATGGCTGTCCATTGATACAAATGTTGGTTGGCATCTTTTTTCAAATCATCTACAATAATGCTGTAAGGATGATTGCCTTTCACCATACCCGCAGAACGATACACATATTCCATTGGGTTCCATAAAGCACGGAAATTGGGTGTGAAATTGGCAAAATTGTAAGAAGGCCACCAATAGCGCATTTTGTAATGGCTGGTACCTACGAAATATTTAAAATTATCGGGACGAGTTTCTAATTCCCAGCCATCTTTTGCCACAGACGAATCAATTTTAGAGAACCCATCGCCCCATTTCATTACTTGCGCACACCATTGATAAGTGTAAGCATAGGTCATGTCCTCACTTGCAAATGCACCATTAGGCGTAAGATTCGCACCTAAGTAATAACCCCCTGCTGTTGGCGTTTCTGCTTCTGCTTTGCCATCCACAATCACTTCGTTGTGGTATCTACCAGAATATGCCTTTGGCGAAGGCGACTCAGTAATCCAATTAACCCCTAATCCTGAGAAATAATACATACCAATATCGGCATGGTGATGACCAGAACCTATATAGTGGTTGTTTCGGGTATGAAAACAAAGCCAAGTAGCTTTTTCTGTATTGTCAGACACAGCAGAAAGAATACCGTGGGTTTCGGTGTTCCAAATGGGGTTGAGTTTCAAATCTTCTCGGGTGGTGGGTTTCCAATCGGTTACATAAGGAAAGGAAAATACAAATCCAGGGTAAGTAGTGCCGGGCAAACGAACACCACTGATTTTCTTTTCCAACTGTGCCTTGTAGGCTTCAATGTCTATTTTATCGCAAACCACATCGGGATAAGCATTTTGCAACAGATAATCTGCAGCTCGGTCGTTTGGAAAGAAGCATTTAATATTCATCACACTTGGTGGCGAAAATGGTGTGCCACCCCAAGTGCCGCTACTCAAGGTTTCTTTTCTATTAGGAGCAGTTGTATAAACCTGTGCAGTCAATAGTTTTCTAAAATGAGGATGACCAAACAGGTTATCGCCCCTACGAGCTTGCACCACCATCGCTAAAAATTGAAATTGAAAGCCACCACCACTTTTGCCATTGCTTTCAAACATTTGGCCTTTATCATCTATGCCCCATTCAAGAAAATCATGTGCTAATTCACAACCGCTTTGGTAAGCTTCTTGGTCAAATCCATCTAACCCTTCAATAGCAGCTAAAGCAATATGGTGGGTAAAATGCCAAGTAACATGGTTAATATCTCTCCAACCCCTTCTTGGGCCATCGCCGCCACCCGTTCTGCGACCATAGGTTGCTTTTGCAATTAGGGTTTGCATGAATTTTCTTTGTTCTGGAGTCATGTATTTGCCCGCATAATCAAGCGATAAAGCAATATCCATGTGGGGTAATTGCCCATGCATTCCACGCCATTGTGTTTCTGCATTATTCGCATCATCAGGGCTATCGCCAAATTCGCTATCGCTTGATTTGATATGTTGTTCCACTTTTTTCTCCACCAATTGATAATAATTTGCCAATGCATCCGCTACTTTTTTACCCAATGTTTCATTGTCGGTAAGCAAGCAATACAAAGCCATCGTGGTTAAACAATTGGTGATATAATTAATGTGCGACTGCGCAATACCCGGTTTAAAGTCTTTGGTCAAACCAGCCACATGGTAAGAACCGCCCAAACCGCCATCACCACTCTTGTCGAAATCACCTTTTGCTAATTGGTCAAACAGTTTGCCATCGCCAGTATTGGCATCCCACCAAGTTTTTTTAAACAAGATTTCAATTTCAGCCATTGATTTTTGGGCGGTTTTGTTATCAGCAATGTGTTTTCTCAGCATTGGCAAATCTTCTGGAGAAAACAATATTCTGGGATAAACGCCCGGTGCAGGCACTTTACTACCCAATAGCGATTGGTTAAATCCACTAAAGTCATATTCGCTTTTTGGGGTGAATTTCCACTCTACTTCTTTGCCTTCTTCCAATAATTTCAAGTCCTCTGGCTTTACTCGTACATGTTCTGTCCATTTGCCTTGTTGTTTCAATGTAGGTACATACTTAGTAGCAATATCAGGATCCATCAATTTCTCAGGCGTATCAAAAATGCTCACGATACAATCGGACAATACAGGGTCTGTATCTGTGTAGGTAATAGGTTTATCACTTACCATCAATAAACCTCTTTTGGTCAATAATATTTGCTTGCCCAATGCTTTTGCCAAATCAGTAGCAGCAATATAGGTAGCCCCTTTCACGATTGTTTTTTCTACCGATGCAGGCAAGGTATAAGTAGGACGCTCAATTTCATATACCCAACGAGGTTTCAATATTTCCAACCCCTTAGGAATAGGTTTAGGATTGATTTTCTTTTGAGCCAACACCGTGGCAAAAGCTTCCGGCACAAACAGCTTTCCATTTTGCAAGAAAGCCTCTGCACGAAGAATGTCTTTGGTGTCTAACCGAATTTTAAATCCATCCACATAGGCATACCTACTACCAGCAAATAGGGCAGTAGTACCTTTCAAAGCCTCCAAAGCTCGAGGGCGAGCAGATTGCGTATAAGGCAAACCTTGGTCTTGTGGGGGAGGGGTGAGTTTGGCAGGAGTTGTTTGTGCATTTATAGTCACAGCAACTTGCAATAGCAGGGCAATCGTCAATAAGTTTTTCTTCATTTTATTTTAATCATTCATTAAAAAAAGTGGGCAATAATAGTATAAGAACAGAAGGAATATTTGAGTGATTGGGGCTTTCTAGTGCCATGATGTTGCAACAAGACTAAACGCTAGGAGAAAAATTTAATTGGGGGTAAAATAATTGAATGAAAATTTTGAAGATTTTATTTAGTTGTTTTGTATTATTGCTCCGCAGCAATAGGGGCTAGTATTAAAATATCACCCAAATTTTCTGCTATAAAACAAAAGCATTTATGCATATTCATCCGATTATTCACCTTTAAAATAGATAATTATGGCAATCAATTATGTGCTTGAGCCGAATCATTTAACGCCCGATCCAAACGATCAAAAGGCGAGGGTAATTGCAAACAACACACTAGGTGTTGATGACCTTGTAAAAAAAATTGCAAAAAGAGGAACTACCCTCACAGAAACCGACATTAGAGCGGTTCTAAACATTTATTTTGAAGAAGCCTCAGAAATTGTGGCAGAGGGCAATGCCCTAAACACACCTTTGGTAAACCTAAGGCCTAGCATTCAAGGGGTTTTCACAGAACCAACCGATGTTTTTGACCCAAAAAGACACACTATTTATGCAAGCATTTCGCAAGGAACTACATTAAGCAGTGTTGTTGCCAATGCCACCGTATCTAAAAATTCGGGAAGCAGCGCAGCAGCACCAGATATTGTAATATATAACGACGTGAAAACAAACACTTCTACCATTGCCACCAAAGGCAACATTGGCAAGATAGTAGGCACAGAATTGAAGTATGACCCTACTAATGCTGCCGAGGGGATATTTTTCATCAATACGAAAACACAAGCCGAAACAAAAGTGGACACCGTGGCACAGCATACTGCCACCACACTCATGTTTTTAGTGCCAGCTACGCTTGTGGCGGGAAATTATTACCTAGAAGTAAGAAAAGCGTATGGCAATGCCAAAGCCATTCGCAAAGACAGGTACGAAACCGTGCTCACCGTAAGCTAATAATATTATTTGTATAAGAAGCAGTGAATGCCCATGCGTGTTCACTGCTTTTTTTATGTAGCTATTTAGCCCCAAACAATCCCAAAAGCAGTCCATTTTAAAAAGTAGCTTACTTAAGGGGAAAATGTAGGCTACTTCCACGGAAAAAGTAGCCTACTTTCAAGGAAAAAGTACGCTACTTTTAAGAATTAAGTAAGCTACATTTTTCTTTTGAATAGTGCAGATATAGAAAAGAGGATTGTTTTTGATAATTTCTACTTGGACTTAAGCAAATAAATTTTTTTATAAAGAAATATTGAAAGTATGTATGACTAGTAAAAAAATCAGGTATAGCATGAATTTTTTTGTTAGCAACCCTTCACTTTTTATTATTTTGCAATCTCTACATTATATTGAATAAACTATATCACTGAAAATGGATTTCAAACTAATTATTTTTAAATTATCACTTAGCCTGCCAATTGTTGTTTCTTGCACTATTGCAATTGGTCAAGCAACAAATACAATTTCAAACGACGCATATAGAAACAATGCTTTTGCAATTGAGCTTTTCAAAAAGTTGTACAAAAAAGACTCAAATGTCTTTTTCTCTCCTTATAGTATCCGTTCTAGCTTGGCTTTGGTTTGTGCGGGTGCAGAAAATAAAACTAAAGCACAAATGTGTCAAGTAGTTCATTTTGATGCGGACAATAAAAAGACTGTACAATTGTTTTTGGATTTCAACAACAAATTCATGGCTTTAAATGAGGATACTACTATTAAATTTTCCATTGCCAATGCGCTATGGAAAAAAGATGACATTCATTTTCCTATTAAAGAAGACTATTTGGAAATTGTAAAGAAATATAGTGGTGCAGATATTTTTCCTATGCCGTCAAACGCAACACCTATCAACAATTGGGTATCAAGTAAAACAAAAGGAACAATTCCTTCAATCATTTCAGATAAAACTTTCAACCCCAATGCCAAAATGATATTAACTAATACAATCTATTTTAAAGGGATGTGGCACCACCAATTTAATCCAATAATAACAGAATATTTGTCGAAAAAACTTAAATTCAAAACTTTGCAAAATGGCTCAATAGATGCAGCATTTATGGGCGATATGTTTTATGGAATGGGTTATTATGAAAATGATAAAACCACAGCTTTAGAATTGGGATATACGAATAGCAATTTTTATATGACGTTGGTTTTGCCTAAGACCAACAGTTCGATTACTGAATTAGTTAAAGATTTCAATACCAGTTATTTGTCAACTATGAATTTTAAGCGAAACAAAGTATGGCTATGCTTACCTAAATTTTCTTTTAGTTCCAAACACGAATTTGATAATGTGCTCAATAAAATGGGGATGTCGGAAGCATTTAATGAAAATAAGGCAGATTTTAGGGGGATTACCGATGAACCCAAAATTGCCATAAAGAAGATATTGCAAAGTGCGTTCATTTCCATTAACGAAAAAGGAACTGAAGCAGGTGCTGCAACTAATATAGCCATCCGAACAGGTGCTAGCATGGACGAACCATTTAATTTTATTGCTGATAGGCCATTTATGTTTTTGATTAGTGAACACTATACAGGAAATATTTTATTTATGGGTGCAGTAATGAATCCATGCTTACACTAGATTATTAAGACAATAACAAAAGCGAAAGAAAGGTTTTATCTCATTACTGATGTGCGATAATTAATGGTCCCTCGCTGCTGCGAGCGTGCCACTTGTACCCTTCGCTACAATTGATATTTTTAATAAAATTTTTTATTATGACAAGAACAACTATTGAAGGGGTTTATGAAAATGGGGCAGTAAAACTTTCAGAAATGCCCACCTTTGAAAAACCAATGAAAGTATACGTGGTGTTTATGGAAGAGATTGAATCATTACCCAAAAAAGAAAGAAAGCCTGGAGCCATGAAAGGTATCATTAAATATATAGCTCCAGATTTTGATGAACCTTTAGAAGAATTGAAAGATTGAAAATGAATGGCAATCCTGTTTTTCCTATTCCAATACCACCTGCAAAGCTTTCCCTTCGTTCACAACAATTGATTTTCCAAAGACAATAGTCGATTTGCCATTCTCATTTTTCAATGCTGCCACTAGACTTTTTCCATCCAAGGTTGCTCGAACAGTTGTAGGTGTTTTTTTGAACAAATTGGTGGTTAGCGTGAGTTGTTTTAAAGATAATGTGCCGTAGGCTATTTCCAAATTAGCTTTCATAGAATGGCTGTCGAAGGATTGCGCATAGCTGCCCCAAGCATTGGCAGCCGTAAAAGCCGATTTGAAATTTTCAGGTTGAATCTTGGGCGCAAAGGCAATTTTCCCAGAAGGACCATCGTACTCAAAACCACAAGCCGCAATATAAACCCCATAACTCGCCATTGCCCTTCCGTAATAATCACCACATTCTACTTCATTGTATGGATTACGTTTGGCAGGAGAATATCTATCATGAATGGCTTTTTCTATTGCTAATCCTTCCGTAAGCATCCCTTCCCAAATCATGTGACCCGCAACTTGGTGTTCAAACCCGGTCATACACTCATTAAAATAGCCAGCGTACAATTTATCGCCCTTGCCAATGCCGCTTGCCTTATAGAAATCCCAATCGTTCTTTGGAAAAGTACACATCAACAGTCCTGATTCGCCTGCATCGGCATACCTTCTCCCTGCATGATAGGCTTTTCTGTATGCTCCAGCATCCCTTGTGAAGTTGTATTTCCAGAGCGATGCTAATGATTTTTTGGTTTCTGTTTGGGGCAATACCCTCGGCAAGCCTACTTGAAATGCCCAGCTTTGCCCAAGCACTTGATCTATTTCACTGCCCGAACCCGAATTGATTGCTTCTAAATGTGATGAGTCAATTTTATTTTGATAGTATTCTCCGTTGAAAAGATATTTCGTCATGTAGGCCGCTCCTTTGTCTGCAATCTTTACAAGCCTTTTGGCGTATTCTGGTTCTGAATTGATTGTAGCCATCTCGGCACAGGCTTTCAAGGCAGCCAAATAGATGCCGTTGTACCAAGAGACTTCGCCATGCCAATCGGCATCTAATGTATTGTGCTGTTTGCCTCGAATCACCCCTTCTTCTAAGGAATCCTGCCGAATCATGTATTCCATTGCCAATTTTACTTTGGGATAAATGCGCTTGATAAAACTTGAATCGGTAGTCATTTGGTGTTCCCTTAAAGCTCTAAGTATATATAAGCCTTGGGCATCTATCGAAACACCGCCCTTGTTTTCTCCACGGCAATCTATAGAGCCATCTTTTTCGTTCAAAGCCAAATTGAAATCTATTTTTTCCCTTAATTCCCTTTCCAATTGTGGGAACAATCTTGCAACGGCTTGGGCATATCCATACACATGTCCACAAGTTCCTTCACAAGAACCAATGCCTTCCCAAGCCCACCATCTGCCATCTTTCAAGCGATAATTGGTGGAAGCGGCAAGATTGCAAGCAGGAATAATGGTTCTGTTCAATAACCAATGTGGCAATGTAGCGTTGTACCAGTGGTCGTGCCATGCTTCCGTTTCTTTATATAGCCTTTGCTTGTTCAAGGTCAAATAATCGACCACTTCCACCATCGAATTAAACTTAGAAGCATACCACCTACCTTGATTTTTTACGACAGGTAAATGCGTAAGATTTGGGAAATACCAAGCCACCGCAAAGCTGACTTCTTTGCTTTCTCCAGGTTGTAGAGTCAAGGATTTGCCCAACATACCCACCAAAGTTTGATTGGCTTCTGTTTCTTGATAACCTGAATTCACGTCTGATTTATCGCCAATTAAAGCCAATCCCATGTTGCCTGCGTCTTCTGCTTCGTTTATTTTCTTGAATTTATCAGAATAAGTATCAAACAACAAAGACTTGTCGCTTAGGAAAATTTTTCCCATCACAAAGGCTGCGTCATTGCTTTTCTCGTTATCGGTGAGTTCAATCACGGCCGTTTTATTTAGATAAGGCGAAAGGTCTATCGATTGCAAAAACATATTTTTTGAGTTGGTGTAAAATATGTTCATCGGGTCGAGCTGACCAACTGTTTTTCCTTCTACCAATACTTTAAAAACGCCGTCCATGTTTCTTTTGGAAAAATTCCGCATCCAGACATATAGATGTTTGTGGGTAATAGTAAACGGTTGGCTTTGCATTTTTCCCGTTAGCTTCTTAGCGTCTTTGTTGAAATTGTAGGTGGAAATAAAGCAACCGTTTTCTGCTTTCACCCCTTTAAATTTTCCTTTTTGCTCGTTGGTTAGTTTTTTGTTGTTCAATACCGCCCCATTGAATGGATTGCCATCGATAGTCCATTTGGAAAAGTTTTCGCTTGACCAATCTTCTATAACTAAATCATTCGTTTTTATGTAGTTTGTGTCCACCAATACCGATTGTTCCAAAACGGTTGTGCCATTGCTGGTAATGACTTTATTGATGCGTTTACCATTCAATGCACCCCGTTCATTCTTCATCACAAAATTTTCGAGAAAACCCTTAATGGCAATTTTCTGAACCTTGTTGCTAGTGTTTTTTATTGTATAATTAAGGGTAGTCAATGGCAATCCAGCATCATCCACGTTCAAAGGAATAAAGGGCGAAAATGCTTTGAGCGTGACTTCTACTGGAACATTTTTGTCTTGGTAGGTGACTTTTCCAATGGGATATTCACCCAAAAAACTGACATTGGAAAAGCCTTTGCGGTCTATGGGTATCTCTTTTCCGTCAATTGTGAGCGTGAAATATTGTTGTAAAGGCTTACTAGGTTTTATGGGGCCATAGTTGCCCGACCATCCCGTCATACGATTGTCGTTGAAAATATCCCAAGAATATAAACCTCCATCCCCGCCCAAAGTAACCTGACCTGTAAACAACCCAGAAACGGGCATATCCACATAATCCAATTGATTGCCCGTACACACTTCTGGAACACCTCTCGATGTTAGACCCTTTACCCAATCGGGTTCGAGCTTTTTATCCTCGGATACAAGTTGAGACAATGGAGGGAGGGGTAACGATTCTTTGGTTTGTCCAAAAGCTGAAATGGTAAATCCAAATGCAACAAAGATTTGAATTAAATAAGTGGCTTTTTTCATTCTAATAAAAAGAGGAAATTATAAATGAGTGAATTACAAGTGAGATAAATTCAATTTGATAAAGGTTCTTAATGCTTTTGGAATGTTATTCTCTTGAATATATAATACTCTATTTCAGTACAAATAACAATTGAATGTTGCTTATTTTAATATAGCAACATGTTTTGTTGTACCATCTTAAAAATGATTTGGACTCAGGGATTCTATTAAGTTAAAGCTTGAAAGGTTGCTCAATTTTGATTATATCTCTAACCTCTTTTCTATAGCATACTCTACAATTTCACAAAAATCATTAAAGAGTATGGCATTGATGTCAAGTGAAAGTCTTTCAGCTATAGAAGGTAATTTTTCTTTGAAGTCTAGATAATCAGCTAAAAGCATTTCGGTGCCAGGAATTGTCTTTCTATTTGTAGCTGTTTTTAACCAATTTCTAATTTGTATTACTATTTCAATATCACTATTGCCGTGTGCTTTTGTATCAATTCCACTTATATCGGAAATGTATTTTTGATATTCAAATTTTACACTTTCAAAGACTATTGCATTTTTGCTTCGATGTGCCGCCCCTCCAAATTTTTTGGCTCCAAAAAATAACCCCAATTCAAAAGGCATATTGAATCGAGGTAAGCCATAAATATTTAATTCTGTTCTGGAAATGTCATGTATGCTAAAGCGACAATTGGCAATCAATCTATAAATTTTATCCAACCTATTATCGCTTCCATCATCTTCACTTAAGGCACTGATTGGTAAAAACGTGCAACGATAAACTGTGTAAACTATAGCTTGAAGAAGAGGCATATAGGATTCGTCAAAAGGACAATTAATAAATACTCTATCTTGATATCCTTCAGATTCTTTAGCCATTAAGTTTATTGTTTAGTCGTTTGTTATGTGATAAACAATTGGTTCTTCTTTTACTGTTAAAGGGGATAAATTAGTATTAATTCTTCCTTTTTCTGCATATACAGCAGTTACCGCAGCTTTTATTTTAGCCTTAGGTATAGAAGTAACTCTACCCTTTGCTTTCTTCAATATAAACTTTGACATAAAAACTAAATTTAGCTGCGAAAATAATAGATTCTTTTTTAAAAAGCAATATCCAAGAGTGAGTTTAAAATCATTTAGGTAAGTAAAGTTTGTTAGAAGAATATTGCCCTTTTAATCATCACGTTCAGAGCTTGCATTTCACTTTACTTCCCTTCCACTACCAAATTCCCATCCCGCTTCACTAATACTTTAGTCCTGTTTTGGTTGGACTTAATAAATTCTAAGGTATCTTTTTGTCCATCTTTCCATTGAATGATTGTTTTATCACCGTCAGTAGTAATGGTAGGAAGCTCTTCGCCATATTTAAACGGAATCAACACCACCCGATAGTTCGCTTGTACCGATTGGGTGTTAATGGCCAATCGGTCATAATAAGTTGCTTTTGTTACGGAAGCGCGTTGGTTGGGCGGGCCTTCTTCGGTGCTTACTTGTAGGAACGGCATGTTAGCGGCTGCTTGTTGCGTATTGTTGAGCGTGCAAACCAATAATAACGCATCGCCCTTGGAAGGGGAAATAAGCGGTTTGTTGCCTGTACTTTTCTCATCGTATTTGCCATAAGCCAACACGATTTGATTGTTCGGCAATCCCTTGTAGTCCGCCTGCCATACGCCTCCATTGAGCATTGCCGTCCATTGGTATAGGTGCGTTTCATTGTCTTTTTTCAGATCGTCCACCACCAATCCATAAGCGTGTTTGCCACGTACCAAACCCGTTGTTCTATATACATATTCCATCGGATTATACTTGGAACGGGAAGTAGCCATGTAGTTGGAATAATTATAGGTAGCCCACCAAGGACGCATTTTGAATCGGGAAGTACCTGCAAATATTTTCAAGTTCTGTTCCGAAGGATCTAATTCCCAATTGAGATGCCCCAATTTCTGACCCCAATCCTGCCCAGGCTGTGTTTGCCAACGATAGCTATAGGAATTGGTCAAATCTGCCGTTGCAAAACCTGCATCTTTCGTGGAAACATCGCCCAAATAATTGGCGGCAGCTTGATAGCCTGTTCCCAATCCATTGTTGCCATCTGGTTCTGAAATGCCATCCACCAACACTTGGTTGTGGTATTTTCCAGCATAGCATTGGTTAAAAGGGCTTTCGGTAATCCAATTAACGCCCAAGGCCGAAAAATGAAACATGCCCGCATCGGCATGGTGATGTCCGCCACCCAAGTAATGGTCTGGGCGAACCATCATGTTTATCCATGTGGCATTGGTGCTATTGTCTGTCCTGCTTGAGAAAACGCCATGCGTGGACGCACTAAAATCAAGGGTCAGGTTGGTTTCTTCTCTTGTGGTCAATTTAAAATCGGCATCATACAAAAAACTATGTACAAATCCGGGATACATGGGGCTGGGCATTCTCAAACGCTTCAAGCCTGCCACATCGCTTTTATATTTTTCAGGACTGAACCGATCGAAAATCCAAGCACGGTCGCCTTCATCTTCTTTGTTGCCGCTCACGGTGGGTTGCGACAGCAAATAGTCGGCACATAGGTTATCAGGATAAAACGCCTTGAATTCATCCACTACCTGTAAGGAGAAATGTTGTTGGCTAAAAGGCACATATTGCGTACCACTGTTCACCACCACTTTTCCATCGGGCGAAGTCATTTGCATTTGTCCTTGCAATAATTTTCTTACATGCGGATGCCCCCATAAATTCATTCCCCTACGTGCCAAAGCAATCATCGACAGGGTATGAAATTGACTGCCGCCCGGCGTTTTTCCATTGCTTTCATAGATAACACCATTGTCATCAATACCAAATTCACAGAAAGCCCGCACTGTTTCGCAATTGCTTTGGTAAGCTTCTTTATCAAATCCTTCCAAGCCTTCAATGGCAGTTACGGCCAAGAAATTGGGCAAATCCCAAGAAACCCAATTGATGTCCCTAAAGCGAATAGAACCATCTTGCCCATATCCACGACGACCATAGGTTGCTTTGGCAATGACACGGCGCATGATGTTCTTTTCGTCTTCGTTCATCCATTTTCCAGCAAAATCAAGACTCAACCCGAGGTTCATGTGCGCCACCACACCGTGAATATTGCGCCATGCCGTGTTAGCACCATTACCATCAACATTGGCTGTTGACCCATCCGGACGAGTATAGTTAGTACTAAATTCAGATTCACTCACCGCATTCCATTCGTCTATCAAAGGCTCACGCAGTTTGAAATAGTTGGCAATGGCGTGTGCCGCCATTTGTCCGTGCAAATCATCTTTGGTCAACAAACAATACAATGCCATATCGGCCAAACATTCAGGCACATAAGCCACATGCGAATTATGAATGCCCGGCACTTCGCCTTTGAACAATTGCGGGATGCCAGAGGGCGGTGTTCCCGGTGCGGCATTTGCCCATTCCAAACCAGCGATATCTCCTGTCGCCAATTTTTCAAAAATCCGTCCATCGCTTGTGCTTGCATCCCACCAACTATGCTTCAAGAGGTATTCGATTTCAATCAAAGATTTTTGTCCTACTTTATTATTGGTCAAACGGCTATACAGCATCGGGATATCCGATTCGCTGAACAATACACGAGGATAAACGCCGGGAGGCGGAACTGCAGACCCTAACAATTTTTGATTGAATCCTGAAAAATCAAATTCGGATTCTGGTGTAAAATGCCATTGGGTTTCTTTTCCGTCCAATATTTTATGTTGCTCTGGGGTTACTTTCACATAATTCGTCCATTTGCCTTGCAGCTTTAATGTGGGTACATATTCCGTAGCAATGTCTGGATCGGCAAATTTTTCTGGGGTATCAAATAAAGTCACCACGCAATCGTCCAATACTTTGTCGCTTTCCCCACTATAAGCAATGGTTTTATCACTGATTAATAGCAAGCCTCTTTTGGTTTGCAATACTTGTTTGCCCACAGTTTTTGCCAAATCGGCAGCAGCAAAATAGGCTTTTCCATCCACGTCTTTTTGTTGTACGCTCGCAGGAATCGCAACATTTTTTCGTTCCACTTCATACACCCATTTATCCGAAATGCCCGTCAAATCTTTTGGAATAGGAGTAGGGGCGATTTTCTTTTCGGTAATCAACGAAGCAAAAGCCAATGGTACAAACAGTTTCCCGTTTTCCAAAACGGCCTCCGACCGCAATAAGTCTTTGGTGTCTAAACGGATTTTAAATCCATTCACAAAAGCATATCTACCGCCCACAAAAATGGCCGTAGTCCTTTTAATGGCATCCAATGCACGAGGTCTTGCAGATTTTGTGTAAGGCAGGCCCTTGTCTTGAGGTGGTGGAGCGAGCTTGGGTGTTTGGGCAGATAAACTGTTGATAGCTAATATTGCCATCATGGTTGCACACATGAAGTTGGAGACTTTCTTATACATTTACTTATTAATTAAAGATGGGATGGTAAATATTATTGTTGGAAAAGCTTGTTTAAATTAAAAGAGCTACAAAAGGTGTACGACTTATAAATCAATTTAAGTTGAAATAAAAGCATGAACAGCCTTACTGTATTTCTACAATAGTTTTATTCGCACGTTTTATCACGATTCCAGTTCGTCCATCGACCAGTTTAGAAAACTGGATTTCGTCTTGTTGGTCAGGCCATTCAATTTTAAGTATTGTTTTATTGGCATTCCAAACAGTGGTGGGCAATGTTTCGCCATCCATATAAGGAAAGTAAAGTGTTTTGAAATTGGGTTCCACTGAATTGCTGTTGATGACCAATCTATTCATGGAAAAAGGTTTTAAAGGAGGGTTGGGCAACTGATATGGTTCCTGTTCAATGGCTACTTTGCTCTGATCGTTGCCATTCATGCTTAGCACTCTCACCAAGAAGTTACGGTTTTCGCCCTTGGCAGCAAAAACAGCATCGTTGGTAAATCCTTTTTTACCGTTGTCTGATACGTTGCTACTTTTTAGGGCTAAATCATCAGCGAGTAACATTCCGAATTGGTATTGGTGAACGGAGTCGTCCTTTTTAATATCATCGCAAACCAATACATAATTATGTTTACCCCTTACCAATCCCGAAGTGCGAAATGCTTTCTGCACGGGCAAATTGGGCAACCATAATTCCGACCCTTTTTTGGCAGTTTGCCAAAAGGGCAAATCTCCATAAGGCATGTTCATCCACGGTATATCGCTTTTTTGAATCCTAAAATAGTTGGCTGTATAGAGCGGTACAATCCCTTTTTTAGGAAAGCGATTATTGCCGTCTGTGGTGTAATCGTAACTTGGTTTGGTGTCAGTTACCGCAAAAGTTGCATCTGCATTATCCACAAAAGCCACGCCTCTCGCAGCCACCCAACCACATCCTTTGCCATCTATCAAAATCACGTTTCGATGTTTGGGCAAATAATGTTCGTCTAATTGTCGCAGTGGTTTATAGATAGAAAAATAGCGACCCAGACCATAAATACTAACATGCGATCTGTCGGAATACACGTGTCCACCGGCAATTTGGCGGGTTAGTGAGTGCATGACCACTGCTTTTTCATCCCAAGAACTACGGGCAATCACATTTCCAGTTGAGGAAGAATAATAGGTGTTCTTTTCGTCAGAAGTGGCATCTGTCTTTGCTTGTGCTAGTGTCTTGTCGAGGTAGGGAGTGCAATAAATGGTTTTTATCAAACCGTTCAAAAGCGTCATGGGGTGCCCGATATGTATTTGTTCCTTGTAAAACTTGTAATCATCGCCCACGGCATTGCGATAGACATAGTCAATTTTAGGGTCGTTTGGAAACATTCGTTTGATAATCATCACATCATAAGTGTTGATGTCGTTGCCCGAACCACCTAAAGAATCGAAGAAACTGATTTTGTTACCACCCCATACATCCAAAGCATGGAGGTAATAATAGCCAATTTGCTTTCTTATTTTTTTAAGTGCCAATAGGTTTTCGCCCCGATTGGCCAATGGAATCATATTGGCTGCACATAAAAAATTCTTGCCCATGCTTTCGAACATCTCGCCTTCGGGAAAAAAGCCTGCTCCTAAATAGTTTTTATAGGCTTGTGTTGCTCTTGCCAAAGTGCTTGGGTCATAGCCCGCTTCGCCTTCAACGGCAGCACATAAATAGATAATCGGCGTGTGCATAGGAATCCAATTGCTTGTGTTGGCAGGAAAAGCAGGCAAGGTTTCGCAACCAATGAACGTAAAATGAGTGGTAGCACGAACGAGTGTAGCCCTCACGGTTTCTTTTTGTGCATCGGTCATCCAGTTAAAAGCGAAATCATAACCCAGCCCCATCACACCGGAAAGGGTGATTAAACGAGCTTCTTGGTAATCGTAGAATGCTTCATTGCCATTTTTCTTTTCAGATTTTTCGATCAGCTTGTCCAATTCCGTTTTTTGATAAATAGCCATTGTGGTTAATGCGGCAGTGGCATCTTTGGCAGCCTTGGTGTCATTGTCGATCAAACAACGGAACAGTTCATACACAATGGCACTACCAAATTCCAAATTGGAAAGCTTGGGGTCTTGATTACCAGCAATGAGGTTGTTATAAGCATCCAAATGATCTGCTTTTGGGCCAGTTAGCTTTTTTTTCAAGAAATTTCTCATTGTTTCCATGCTGGCTATGCCATAATCAGTCTTGGAAAGTTTAGTACGCAATGCAGGCAAATCTTCTTCATAGAACGCTACACGGGGATGTACGCCAGCAGGAGGTGGCGATTTTACGAGTGAACTCGTATAACCCGAATAATCATACTCATATTGAAGAGGCACGTCGAACCATTTTTTTATTTCTTGTTCCGTATAACCGAAATACTGCTTGCGTTTGAGCATTTCCCAATCTAAATGGTCTGTCACGGTCACTTGCCCGGTAGGCAAGTTCAAAGGTTTTTGCGCATGTAGGGCTAATGGAAGGCAACTAGCAATTATTAATATTGCTAGTAAGTAAGATTTCTTTCTCATATTATTCTGTTGAGTGGGGAAGCAAATTGATTGGATAAAATAAACATTGTTAAGTGTTTATTTTTGGATTATATTTTAAATTACAAGCAAATCTGGAGAAAGCACTTATTTAAACCTAAAACTTTCCAATTTATACAGCGAACCTGCCCCTCCTTTGAGTAATAAATAGATAGCTTGTTGCCCTTTGGGTATGGAAACAGGGCATTCAAAACTGGTGTATTCTTTAGTTGCCAAACCAGATATTTGGCAGGTGCCTAATAATTTTCCTTTCAAACTATCAGCATGTATTTCAATTGTTCCTCCGGCTAATGGTATGGCTTTTATTTCGAAGGTGGATGCTGGTTCTGAAAACTGTAAATGTTGATAGCCTAACCCATTGCCATTGCGTACCTGATCGATAAATTGCATAGGGCGTTTGGGGATGAATCTGTACTCGAAAGCTCCTTTTTCATAATCATAATTGCAAATTGGCGTAAACTGAAAGGCATCCGTATGGCTACCGTTTGGATGATTTAGGTTTAGATGAAACCAATCAAAATGTGCCGTGCCAGTAATTTCTTCGCCAGTGTTGTAACAAAAGAGTGCGTACCGATTGCCTAAGAAGGTTTTAACTGTAAACTCCATGATGAACTCTTTGCCAAAGGGATAGTATTTTTTGCCTTCATAGCTATAAGAAAACTTAGCTGTGCCTTCTGTGTTTGCTTCAACCTGTAAATAGATAGTCGATTGATTCTTTATGGGTATTTTTTCTATCATTTCTCCATTCTCAAACATTACAATTGTTTGTGCGCCAGCATTTTGCTGAATGCCAATGCCTGCATAAGGAAGATTGGCAACAGTAATTCCTGCTATATCATTGACTTGCAACTCTGTTAAATCAATTCTGGTACTGGCTACCGAACCACCGCCCACAATACGTTGCATTAAGCTGTTTCGGGCATACATAAAGTTAGGGCTATGGCTTGCGGCAATGGAGAGGTATCCTTTTTTGCTAGAAAGTGACCATTTGCTATTGTCTGGGTGGTGATTCCAATGCCATTGAAGGGCTAGTTTATTGTTTTCAAACTCATCGCTGCCCACAAAATTGTTGATTATGGGTTTTCCTGAAATTGGAATATTAGGTTTTGTTGAAGTAGTGACCGCTCTACCTTGACTATTGCCTATAAATGGCCAATCGTCAATCCAAGTAACGGGTTGCAATACCGGAACACGACCTACATAATCTCTATCTTGAAACATAAAGAACCAAGTTTCGCCATTGGGTATGTCCACAAAGCCACCTTGGTGCAAGCCAGCATCGGAATAGTTCATATCATCTGCACCGATTACCCGCATTTCATAAGGACCATAAATGTTTTTGCTGCGCAAACAAACTTGCATTCCATTATAGCCCCTTGCCGTGTTGCAGATGTAGTACCATCCTTTTCTTTTATAGATATGACTGCCCTCGAAATTGGTTCCAAATGCTCCTGCATACACGGAAACTGGCTCCGTTTTAAGTGTAGAAAAATCCTTTTCAAATTCAGCAATCATGATGCTACCACTGCCATAACAAGCGTATATTTTTCCATCATCATCAAATAATACAGAAGGGTCGTACAAGGGCATTCCTAACTTCTTTATGTTGTATGGACCTTCTGGTTTGGATGAGCTTGCTATGTAAAAACCATCGTATTCTACATTAAAGAAAACATAGAACATGCCTTTGTTGTATCGTATGCACGGTGCCCAACTGCCCCAACGATACATGGCTTTGCCACCCTGAATCCCATAAGGTTGGTCAGAAATCAAGGTGTCGTATGTGTATCCGATGATTTCCCAATTAATTAAGTCTTTCGAGTGAGCGATGGGAACGCCTGGAAATGTGGTGAATGTGGAACTAGCCATATAGTAGTCATTCCCCACCCGAATGATGTCGGGGTCGGGAAAATCAAGTGGGATTAGGGGGTTGGTAAATGTGCCATCTCCATTGTCGGAGGTTAGTTTTTGTGGTGGGGAGTTGGTTTGAGCAAAGGCTTGTAATTGAAAGCAAACGAACAACGCAAATAAGTTCAACTTATACAATCGTCGAAAAAAAAATAAACTTTGGTGTTGGAGGCTTTCTTGTAAAACACCTTTGTATGTACCCAAATTGGAAACTATTTTGGCAAAGCAAGCTTTTTTCAGTTCTGGCATTATGTAGTGCAATTATTATCGTTGTGGTAAAGTAAATCATGCAGACCTATGCAGCAGTGAATAGTTAATCTGGTAACATTACCAAATGCCCAGATTTACCCTTTTTGGCACATCGGGATAAGTATTTTCTTACTTTGGAATAGCGTTTACCCCCACTTCCATCACACGATTCTATAGCCATTTTGCTATTGAAAGACTTAGTATCCTCTGCTTTTCCTACTTACTTGATGCATTATTCCAAAGAAAGTTGCAACAAATACCTGCGAAAATGTAACCCCCACTCCCCTACTTACTTTGAATTTTACCAACTAGTGGATTATCAATTTTCAATTTTCATTTAAAACGAATTATGGGTAAAATAGTAACCATCACCTTTAGCCCTTGCATCGATAAGAGCACGTCGATTGCTGAATTATTACCCGAAACCAAATTGGCTTGTACCACTCCAAAGCTAGAACCAGGGGGTGGGGGAATTAATGTAGCAAGAGCTATTCACCTATTGGAAGGAGAAGCAACGGCTATTTTTCCTTCTGGGGGGTGTATGGGTGAAACCTACAATGAGCTCATGAGGCTGGAAAAAATACCTTCTATAATTATTGAAACGAAACAGGAAATGCGTGAGAATCTTGCCGTATTCGATAATGCGGCTAACAAACAATACCGATTTGGTATGCCCCACAATACCCTTACTGCACATGAATGGAAACAAATGTTGCTTGAACTGTCGCAATTAGACGATGTGGATTTCATTGTGGCGAGCGGTAGTTTGCCTCACAAAGTCCCATTGAGTATATATACACAACTGGCCATCATTGCGAAGCAAAAAAAAGCTAAACTATTCGTTGATACAAGTGGCGAAGCACTTAAACATGCAGTGGAAGAAGGGCTGTTCTTAATAAAACCTAACCTAGAAGAACTTCGCTTTCTTGCTGGCAAAAAGGGATTAGATAAAGAGGCAATCTTGCTCACAGCAAAAGGGCTTGTAGAAAGCGGAAAATGTGCAGTGGTGGTTGTGTCTATGGGTGCGGCTTGTACATTGTTAGTTGCGAAAGACGTAGTCGAATATATAAAACCGCCTATGATTTCAGTCAAAAGCACGGTGGGGGCTGGTGATAGCATGATGGCAGGCATCGTTTGGTCGCTCTCTCAAGGGAAAAATATACTTAAGGCAGTACAATATGGCGTGGCTTGCGGTTCTTCCGCTACCATGAACGAGGGAACGGAACTATGTAGAAAATCTGATGTTGATAGGCTTTTCCTCCAAATTCAACAGGCAATTGCATAAATGTGTGAAACATGGCTTGACGTAGTAAATCACTATCAACCACCAAATAGCACTTAACTTTTTTCCTGATAAAGGTTCACCTCGTTGGTTCAGACAATAAACCTAGTTTCTGATGTTTTAGAAATGCACTTTCGTCCAATTCCTTGTAGAATTTTCTAAAACTTCAAATAAAAAAACAACTTTTATTCGTGCATTTGGGGCTAACTCCTAGCACAACTTCTCCCCCATTCTCTTCATCATTTCTATGAACAACCAATAATGTTTGTAAGGAAATATGCTGTGGCAGCGTACTTGATTTCTAAAAATTTGAATCATGCGGATTATTTCTTTTCTCTTTATTTTCCTTTTCTACGGTACTCAGGTTTTAATATTTGGCCAATCAAACCCAGAAAAACCATTTAGCCGCCACAGTATTGATATTGTTGGCACTAGTGGACAATTGCAGGGTACTGCCGCTGCGGCTTATATCTATCATTGGTCACTAGGCAGTTCTAAACGATGGAATATTGGATTGGGGGCTAGGTACACCACAGCATTTGGTGCCAAAGTAGATTATACCACGGCTGGTCCTGCAAAATTCACTAGAGGAACCGATTTTCCATTTGCAGTAGTTGTGGCTTCTCAACGCACAGAAAATTGGGATACGCTACAGGTACAACGACCATTTACTCATTCGCTCAACTTGACTTTTAATTTAGCATATCGCTTTGCGCCTAATTGGAGCATTGGCTCTAATATAGACTTGATTGGGGCAACCATCGGTCGTACTACAAGCGGCGTATTTACCAGTAATGGCAACACAAGAATTGACCCCGCTGTAAAACCAACTGGCTTTAATCTATTACTAACTGGAGATAACGATAGGGGTACTTTAAACTCGGAGTTTTTTATTCAATATTCCCTCCAAAAACATTGGCAATTGAAAGGGGTATATCAATTTCTATTTACTGAATATCAAACTCAAAACCTTAGCCAACAAGCGCCAGACGGCACCACAGTCAACCGCTTTAGAAACAAGGCTAACAATGTAGGAATTGGCTTGGTGTATCAGTGGTAAAAAAATTGATAAATCCAGTTCATACTTACAACATTGCCAGTTAGTCTAGTTGCTCTACTGTCATTTTAAAGGATAACCAACAACTGAAGGCTATTATCAGTTACTTTTAATGAAATCAACACGTTGCCACATGAATTGTAGACTGTATTTTACTTGCCTATTGGTTTGCTTTTGTCAATACATATCGGCACAAGCTTTCAAATTTGATGATAAGGGCTCCAGCATTAGTTTTTCCATTAAAAATTTGGGGATAAAGGTTAGTGGCAATATTCCTGGCTTATCAGGTAATGTTTATTTTCTCATGAATAAACCGCAGTTGGCCACCTTTAATGCTTCTGTGGATGCCACAAAACTAAGCACAAGCAATAATTTACGGGATGAACACCTGAGAAAACCTGAATATTTTGATGTGGCTCAATTTCCGACTATCAGTTTTACTTCTAAAAAGATTACTGTGAACGAAAAGAAAGAATGGATGGTAACAGGGACATTGACACTCAAAGGCAAATCGAAAGAAATTAGTTTTCCATTTACCGTTTCCATTCAGCCAGATGGGGGTTTATTGTTTGAGGGTAGTTTTTCCATCAGTAGAAAAGAATTTTCAGTTGGCAAAAGCAGCTTGATTCTATCTGACAACGCAACAGTGCATATTTCCGCAGTGGCTAAAAAGGTGTAATTATTTTTTGGATTTCCACTATCCCGCTTTTTGTTTTGCGGTCTTTTTCCTACATACCCTCAGGTTTCAGAAACTGCATTCGTTAGCAATCTTCAACTCATTATAAAAAGCCACTCAAACCACTTCATTTTTCAACACCAATTTTGAGATTAGCCTGTAGTTAGTTCAACAATAGCTTAATGTTAGTCTAACAATAGCTTAATGTTGGTTCAACAATAGCTTAATGTTAGTTCAACAATAGCTTATTGTTAGTTCAACAATAGCGCTACACTTGGTGCTGCCTCTAGCGCTACTCTTGGTGCTGCCTCTAGCACTACAATTGGCGTTGCCTCTAGCACTACACTTGGTGTTGCCACTAGACTACTCTTCGTGTTTACCCTCGCTTACTCTTGGCGATTATCCTAGCATTACTCTTGAAGTTTTCTAAAAATTCCTTCCTTGGTATCTAATCGAGCCTATTTTGCAGTTAATTAAAATTAGAATGATGCCTTTCTCTAAACACCTGCTACTCTTTTTATTAATCATCCGCATTGGTTCACTAAACGCACAATCAACAGCAAAAAGTGTATCGATTGAACAATGGTTCCAAAAACATTTGCATGATTTGGGTGGAAGGGCTGTGTTAATGGTCTATCATAACAACCAGATTGTTTACAGCAAAACAGTGAACGATTTATCTGCCAAAGAAAGAATGATGGCAAAATGGATGGCAAAAAAACAAGGAAAAGATCCCGAAAAATCCATTGCTGACTTCACTCCTACCACTGTTTTACCCATTGCAAGTTGTAGCAAATGGCTTACGGCTGCCTTGGTAATGACGTTTGTGCAAGAAGGAAAACTCAAATTGAACGATACGGTGGGCGCTTTTCTCCCCATCATGACCCAACATGGTAAAGGAGCCATTCAAATTTCCCATTGCCTGAGTCATTTAACAGGCATCCAATCTCCCCCGCTCAGAGAAAGTTTTGGCGAATTAAAAAACATGGCTTCAATGGATGAAGCAGTGGCCAACATTGCGCAGCTACCCATTGAAGGCAAACCAGGTGCTTCATTTCACTACGGCAACACTGGGTTGCAGTTGGCAGCAGCAGTGTTAGAAAAAATAACCAGAAAATCATTTGAGCAATTGTTTCAAGAGCGTATTGCGCAGCCTTGCGAGATGAAACAAACTAGTTTTGGTAATGCGCCAGTAGTGTTGGCTGCTGGTGGGGCGGTTAGCTCACCTAACGATTACTTACAGTTTTTATCAATGTTATTGCAAGGTGGTTTGTATGGCAAAAAGCAGGTACTTACCCCCGCCTCCATAGAAGCCATGCAGCAGGTACAAACAGCTAATGCTACCATTGCTTACAGCCCTGAAGAAGCAGGCAGATGGGGCTATGGCTTTGGAGAGTGGACAGTTACCAAGAATAATAATGGTCAAGGAATGGTGCTATCAAGCCCTGGACTCTTTGGCAGCGTCCCTTGGTTGGATACCCAAAAAAAGTACGCCGCAATTTTATTTTCCTTCAACCTTAATACAAAAGGCCGCCAAGAACGTTACCTCGAATTAAAAAGCTTAGTAGATCAATTGATAGATGCTGGGCAATAATCATTTCATTTTGCCTGTAGAAGTCATGGCACTCGATTTTTCATTGAAAGCAGCAGAATATTTGTTCAAAAAAAATGGTCAGACCTTCCTATTTTCCTCCTGTATTTGTGAACCAATTCCAATAGCTGAAATCTTTGCGCAATCTTAGACAACCATTTCTTTTAATGAAAACCATAATCATTACACCAATGTAACTAAAGTAACAGAACTAGACTTCTAAGAAGGGCATCTTTGCAGCGTGAATAGAAAAGGAGAACAAGACCTTCTCTGTATCAACTACTCATCTTTTGCTTTATCATGGCACTTATTGGCTATTTTTTTTCCATCATCATTGGCGTCACACTTGGATTAGTGGGCGGTGGAGGATCTATTTTGGCTGTACCAATATTGGTCTATTTGTTTGGTATGCACCCTGCCCAAGCCACTAGCTATTCCTTGTTTATTGTGGGTGCCACATCGCTGGTGGGTGCTGTACAACAGTTTCGAATGGGTCATGTGCAATTAAAAACAGTGGGGCTTTTCACCATTAGCTCCGCGGTTGCTTTGCTGTATGTTCGTAAACAAATATTACCACTAATACCTATGGAATTGGGTACAATACATCACTGGTTGATTACTAAAGACATCCTTTTCATGCTTCTTTTTGCTTTGGTGATGATGCTGGTTGCCATAAGCATGATAAAAGTGCAACCAAATATTGATGCATCAAAATTGTCCATCCATCCCATACAATTGCTACTATTAGGGTTGGTGGTAGGTATCATGCAGGGATTATTTGGTGCAGGAGGTGGATTTTTAATTATACCGGCATTACTCTTTTATGCCCATCTTGATATGAAAACAGCGGTTGGCAGTTCGTTGGTCATCATTTTCATTAACTCAACAATTGGGTTTATTGGCGATATGGCTATGCACGTACCTATTGATTTTACGCGCCTTTTTTCCATTACCATCATGGCCATTGGAGGCATGATTATAGGAATCATACTGTCGCAAAAAATAGATGGGGCAAAACTTAAACCTGCATTTGGCTGGATGATTTTGGTGATGGGTTTCTATATTATTACCAAAGAACTGCTTCATTGATGCATGTTAGGCATTACCACCTTAAATGAACAGAATTTCGCCGCCCAATTATTTTACTTAAAAAACTTGCTTTATGAATGTCGAACAGATCTACACGGGTTGCTTAGCCCAAGGTGCTTACTATATTGTTTCAAATGGCGAAGCCGCCATAGTGGACCCATTAAGAGAAACCCAACCCTACCTAGACCGATTGAAAGAAGATGGAGTGCAACTGAAATACATTTTTGAAACCCATTTTCATGCAGATTTTGTGAGTGGTCATGTGGATTTGGCCAAGGCTACCGGTGCTACTATTGTTTATGGCCCTCAGGCTAATTGCGGTTTTGGATGTATCAGTGCTGTAGATGGTAGTATATTTCAGGTGGGTAAAGTGCAACTGCAAGTATTACATACCCCCGGCCATACTTTAGAAAGCACCACCTTTCTATTAAAAGACGAAAACGGAAAAGACTACTGCATTTTTAGTGGTGATACCTTGTTTTTGGGAGATGTAGGCCGCCCAGATTTGGCTCAAATGGCTGCCCAAATGACTAAAGAGGACTTGGCTGGGCTGCTTTACGATAGCTTAATGACCAAGATTATGCCGCTTGGAGATGATGTAATTGTTTATCCTGCCCACGGAGCGGGTAGTGCTTGTGGCAAAAACATGATGAAAGAAACGGTGGACACTTTGGGGCATCAAAAGAAAGTGAATTATGCATTGAACCAACCCGATAAAGACAGTTTTATTGCCGCTGTAACGGAAGGTTTATTGCCTCCACCTGGATATTTCGGAGCAAATGTGGCCATGAACAAAGCAGGGTATGAAAGCTTTGAATCCGTTCTTGCTCAAGGTCTTCGCCCTCTCTCACCACAGCAATTTGAAGTGGCGGCAGAAAATAACGAGACCATCATACTGGATACCAGAAATGCGGCGGAATTTTCCAAGGGTTTTATCCCAACCGCTATCAATATTGGATTGAAGGGCGATTTTGCACCATGGGTAGGTACCTTATTAACCGATGTTCGTTTGAACATCATTTTAGTAACAGATTATGGTACCGAGGCAGAAGCTATTACGAGACTAAGCAGGGTGGGTTTTGACAGGGTCATTGGTTATTTGCAGGGTGGATTTGAAGCTTGGAGGACGGCTGGCAAAAACGTGGATATGGTAGAAAGCATTTCGGCTAATCAATTTGTGAAAGAATGGAAAGAGGGCAAAAAGGTGGTGGATGTTAGAAAAACATCAGAATACCTAGCAGGCCATGTGCAAGATGCGGACAACTTGCCACTTGCGGGAATTTACCAATGGATTGAAGAAGTAAACCCTAAACAACATTTTTACCTCCATTGCGCCGGGGGATACAGAAGCGTGGCTGCTGCTTCCATTTTATTAGCAAGGGGTTATAGAAATTTCACGGAAATAAGTGGGGGCTATCAAGCTATAAAGGATACCAATAACCCAATTGTTTTGCATAATGCAACGCAACCTGTTACTTACGTTAACGCATAAAAAATCCCCCCACAATATGTTTTACAAGACTGATAGTTGGAATACTAAAACCACCATCCTTATTAATATGGTTATTCGGATGAGCATAGCTATTCTCTTTGGATTAATGGCTTATAAAATATACCGAGATAGCCAAGAGGCTGCTATAGTGTTAGGAGTGCTTGCTGTTGCTGCATTTGTTACGGTATTTATTCGCCCAAAAAGATGCCTGCAAGATGGACAATGTCAATTACCGCAATAAGCTATTTCGGGGACAATTGCTCGTTGGATAGAAAATAATTGAACCACAATAGAATCAGCAATTCCCAGATTAATGTGCGTACAGTTTCAATACTTACCATATTCTACTAACAAAAACGTTCCATCATTTTCTCCTTTCTTAAAATAAAAACAAATGATTAAATCAACCCTTTTTGCTCAATGGAATTTCATGCGTTTTCTGAGGCTGCTCATTGGTGGCAGCATTACGGTACAAGCCTATTTTACAGATGACTTATGGCTTGGTTTGGCTGGATTACTTTTTACCGGAATGGCCATTTTTAATGTTGGATGTTGCGGAACAAATGGCTGCACTACAAATATTAAGAACAAAACAATTGCTCATCAAACCGAAACAGTTAGTTATGAAGAAGTGGTTTAAACAAAATCAATGGTATCTCATAGGTGGTAGTATAGGATGTGTAGCAGGCTTATTGTATTGGAAATTTGTTGGCTGTTCAAGCGGCCAATGCGCCATCTCGTCAAAACCTTTCAATAGTTCTTTGTATGGGGCAACAATGGGGGCTTTGTTGTTTAACCTCTTTAAAAAGTAAATATTCTTCCCCCTTTTTAAACAGTTAACAACATCATGCTTCCTTATTTAAAAACTAAAAAATGACTTTTAACGAATTAATTCAGTCTGACAAACCCGTTCTTGTTGACTTTTTTGCTGAGTGGTGTGGCCCATGCAAAATGATGGCTCCCGTACTAAAAGAAGTAAAACTATCTATTGGAGACACAGCTAGTATTGTGAAAGTGGATGTGGACAAAAATCAACAAGCCGCTAGGGATTACCAAGTGCAAAGTGTGCCTACACTTATACTTTTTAAAAATGGCCAACCGCTTTGGAGGCAAAGTGGCGTGGTGCCGAAATCAACTTTAATAAAAATTATTCAACAACATACCGCTTAAACTATTCATCATGAACTTCTTTCAACAGTTATTTGGCAAGGCCAACGATCCAGAAATGGCTAATCTTATACAACAACCCACTACATTTTTGGTAGATGTTAGATCACCAGGAGAATTTGCTGGTGGCCATGTAGCGGGGTCGGTTAATATTCCTTTGGACACGATTACAGCTTCTATTGGGCAATTCAAAAACAAGCAACAAATTGTTGTTTTTTGCCTAAGCGGCGGGAGAAGCAGCCAAGCAAAACGAATGTTAAATCAACTTGGTTTTGAGAATGTAACCAATGGTGGTGCATGGAAAAAGGTGCAGGCATACCAGCAACAAAAATTGTAAGTTTTAGAAGAAAAGCCATTCTTGCATGTTTAAGGTAATTATTGATTGTGTACAGAATAAAATTTGATGCGGTGAGTATGAATGTACATTCCGAAAGTCAAATGCAAACTATGCCTTAACAGTTGTACATGTACCCCAACTCAAATTAACTTGCGACAAGGCGAGGTACATGTACCCCAACTCAAATTAACTTGCGACAAGGCGAGGTACAGGTAACCTTACCCCAATTTGCTTGCGAGAAGGCTAGGTACATGTACTCCAACCCCAATCATCTTGCGAGAAGCCGGGGTACATCTACCCCAACCCCAATTATCTTGCGAGAAGCCGGGGTACATCTACCCCAACCCCAATCATCTTGCGAGAAGCCGGGGTACATCTACCCCAACACCAATCATCTTGTGAGAAGCCGGGGTACATCTACCCCAACCCCAATCATCTTGCGAGAAGCCGGGGTACATCTACCCCAACCCCAATTAACATGCGAGAAGGCGAGGTACATGTACACCAACCCCAAGCATCTTGCGAAAAGCCAGCTCTCAATGAGTATTGATTATTTGGACAAGCCTATAATTATCAATCAACCTATAGTTTTCAATTCCACCATCTTATATAAGGTATTTCAGTTCCCTTGAAATGAACAGTAATCACTGAAAGAGGGGTGATCCCTTAAAAAAAATCCCTCGAAATGTTTTCCTTTAAAACAAATCGAGGGAAATTAGCATCAAACAATAGTATGATCAATGACCAACCATTAGTTGAAATGATTCAATACCTGCGGCAGTAGTAGAAAAAAAGGCAAGAAACAGAGAAATGGTGTTCGAGAGTTTCTTAATGGTACGTTCGCGCTTCGAAACTGTATGTTTAATGTCTGCTTTTCCAAACCAGAAAAATGCACTGGTACTGCTACGTTTTACGAAAAGGTGCAAAATAATTTTTCCTACAATAAGACAAAAGGCAATGGCAAAAGCAATCAGTTTAATTGTTACAAGTACATGCATATGGCAGGTTTTTGGTGGATAAAATAAAAACAAAAAAAATAAAAATGGTTATCAAGATTCAAACACAGTTAAGGGTACGGTAATTATGCATCACCAAATGTCCTAGCAATAAAATCGTGCCTTTATTCTAAAATTGACTAAATCTACCCCCTAAGACCCTTTTTTCAACGGCTAATCATTGATTTCACTACAATTTTCTTGGTTCATCAGAAATTTGACAAAAGAGTTTTTACAACTATTATGTTGATTCAATTGTCCTGTAAAATCAAACGAAGTGTTATGCAACATAAAATTGTGGTAGCTATAACTGGAGCAAGTGGTTCCATCTATGCCAAAGTATTACTAGACAAGCTTGTATTGTTAAGCAACCAATGGACTGCTGTGGGCGTGGTAATGAGTAAAAATGCACAAGATGTTTGGCAAACAGAATTAGGTAATGACTCCTATAAGGATTATCCCTTTCAATATTTTGAAAAAACGGATTTTATGGCGCCCTTTGCGTCTGGTTCGGCAAAGTATAATTCCATGATTGTTGCCCCTTGCAGCATGGGTACGCTTGGCAGAATTGCGAATGGAATTAGCGATGATTTGGTAACTAGAGCGGCAGATGTTATTTTAAAGGAACGTAGAAAACTAATTCTCATGGTAAGAGACACACCTTATAACCTCATCCACATTAGAAACATGGAAACTGTTGCTTTAGCTGGCGGCATCATTTGTCCTGCAACCCCCTCCTTCTACAGCAAGCCCACAACCATTGAGGAAGTGGCAGCAACAGTGGTGGATCGAATACTAGACCTAGTTGGCTTGGAACAAAACACCTACAGATGGGGTATTGAATAAGCATAAAATTGTTGATTCAGTGAAAATGACAACGCAAATACGCTATAGCTGATAATTGTTTCGAGTAATTTCAAAAACCAAATGGCTGATGCCTCCCATGTCAGTTTGTTCATTTACTGGTATCGCTCCTATTTTCATTAAAGCTTTTTGTGATCGAATGTTCTTTTCTCCCACATGGAATAGTACCTTATTTACAAATGCAAGTGCATAGTCTATCATCAGTTTTTTCAATGCGCTATTATAAACCCCGCCCCAATAATCAGTGGTTAAAAAGGTGAATCCAATGGCGATTGATGAATCCGCCACATTATATTCATAATACCGTGTGCAGCCTATCCATTCCTTTGTTTTACAATCTACTACTACAAATGCGGCTTTGCTGGCTATTGCACTTTCAAAATATTTCTGAAAAACAGGTAACCGGTATCTTTCTTTTTCTGGGTGCTGCTCCCAAATTTTCGGGTCAGATGCAATGGCATAAAGAGGTTCAAAATCATCAACCTCTAAAGGTTTAAGACTAACTAGGTTATTTTTCAGGTCAGTTGGTTGCCAATTAATTTCCATTATTTTAAGTTATCAATTAAAGTATTAAAAAACAAGTATCAAACAGGTGCATAAAAGTTTTTCGCTTTGCCACTTGCATTCGGATAGGTATTGGGGTGAGGTTTAACTAATAAATGCGAAAAACTTTTATGCACTCTATCAAACTCAATTTGCGAATATATTGCTATGGAACTGTAAATTGCAGCCTTTTCATAAATGCTGTAGCCCCACGCATCAGCGCACTTTTTTTGATTTTTAATACAATTATGAATACGCTAGCTGAACCTAATATTGCGCCAGATAAAATAATTACACCCATTCAAGCAGAGAAAAAATGGTATGCTGTTTACACAAAGCCAAGATGGGAAAAGAAAGTACATGAACGCCTAGTTAAGTATGGTGTAGAAAGCTGGTGTCCACTCCAAAAGGTAAAGAAGCAATGGAGTGATCGCAAAAAAATTGTAGAAGAGCCTTTGTTTAGAAGTTATGGGTTTGTACACATTGACCATTCTAAAGATCGTATCACCGTATTACAAGTTGATGGGGTGCTCAATTTTGTCTATTATCTGGGCAAACCTGCCATCATTAAAGACGAAGAGATTAACAACATCAAACTATTTTTAAACGAGAAAGACGCTCAAATCGAGTTAAGATCGCTGGAAGGATTCAAAGCTGACACCAAAGTGAAAGTGTCCCAAGGGGTGTTTAAGGATAAAGAAGGAACCATTTTAAGAGAGGGCAAACGCAAAGTGTATGTACAACTAGCAAGCATTGGCCAATTGATGGTGGTAGAGTTTTCTGTGGACCATTTGGAAAAAATATAAACACACTTTTTTATTGGCTTTATGAACACAATAAAATCAACCCTTCATGACAAATACTGCTATTAACCTACCCATCAAGCTATTTCTAAGCGATGTGGATGGTGTGATGACGGATGCAGGTATGTACTACACCGAAAGCGGCGACGAATTTAAAAAGTTTAATACCCACGATGGTATGGGACTCAAGCTAATACAGCAATCGGGCGTGAAAACTGGCATCATTACAACCGAAAATACCAAGATGGTGGAAAGAAGGGCTGCTAAACTTCAAGTTGATTATCTGTATCAGGGGAAAGGCTTTGGTGGGAAATTAGCTTCTGCCCTAGACATTTGCGCAAAAGAAAATATCACATTAGCAGAAGTGGCTTACATAGGCGATGATGTCAATTGTATTGAACTATTGCAAGCTGTAGGTCTAGCTGCTTGTCCAGCAAATGCAACACCCAAAGTAAAAGCCATTCCCAAAATCATTCATTTAAATAAAAATGGTGGTGAAGGGGTGGTTAGAGAGTTTATTGACCTCATTATGGATGGTACTTTACCTACTAACATTCATCCCTAATATTCCTAACAATTGCTAATGAATAGGGAGAACATTCGCTTTGGTATTGTGGGCTGCGGTCGGATTGCCGAAAGACACGCCAAACATATTGCCCATTTTGGGAAGCTTGTAGCAGTTTGCGACATAGTGATAGCTAAGGCCAAGGCCTTAGCTACTACTTATGGTGTTGATTATTATGACAACATAGAAACCATGCTTGCCCAACATCCGCAAATGGATGTGGTGGCCATCTGCAGCCCTAATGGCTTACATGCCGTTCATAGTATTTATGCGCTTAATGCCGGCTTTCATGTTTTGGTGGAAAAACCGATGGCGATTACCGTTGCCGATTGTGAAGCCATGATTGCTGCCTCGGTTAAATCTGGAAAACAATTATTTCCCATTAAGCAGAACCGTTACAACCCGCCCGTAGCTGCCGTAAAAGCTGCTATTGATTCAGGTAAATTGGGAAAGATTTACAGCATACAATTAAGCTGCTTTTGGAATAGAGACGCGGCTTATTACCACAACTCCTGGAAAGGTACTTTGGAATTGGATGGCGGAACCCTCTTTACACAGTTTAGCCATTTTATCGATTTGGTGTATTGGATTAATGGGGATGTTGATCGGGTATATGCCCTTACCCGCAATTTTGCGCATGAGCACATCATTGAATTTGAAGATACGGGTGTTATTGCTTTATCGTTTACCAATGGCTCTTTAGGTACCATTCATTATACCGTGAATAGCCACCACAAAAACATGGAAGGCTCTTTAACCATTGTCGCAGAAAAGGGAACACTAAAAATTGGCGGGGAGTACTTGAATGAATTAGCTTACCAGAATATTGAGGGCTATACATTTCCACCATTGCCAAAAGGAAATGCTGCTAATCAATATGGTACTTATGTGGGCAGTATGAGTAATCACGACAAAGTGTATCAAAACGTGATTGACGTACTCCAAAATGGTGCAACACCTACCACTAGTGCTGATGATGCGCTCAAAACAGTTGCTATTATCCACAAAATTTATCAATCTGCACAATTACTGAATCCTGCTTAAATACCCCAATTATGCCTTCAATAGCAAAAGAACTTTTTAGTGGAATTAATGGGGTGAGTTTTGGCGAGCGGGTTACGATTGTTCAACCCGTTAACCTATATGGTTGCACAATTGGGGATGATTGTTTTGTGGGGCCATTTACAGAAATACAAAAGGATGTATCCATTGGTGTACGTACGAGAATTCAATCGCACAGCTTTATTTGCGAACTGGTAACCATTGGTTCAGATTGTTTTATTGGGCATGGGGTTATGTTTATCAACGATTTATTTAGCGAAGGCGGCCCCGCACAAGGCAACAAAGCATTGTGGAAACCAACCGTTATTGGCCATCATGTTTCCATTGGAAGTAATGCTACTATCCTTCCAGTAAACATTTGTGATCATGTAGTGATTGGGGCTGGATCAGTAGTGACCAAAAACATTGATAAACCGGGGGTGTATGCTGGTAATCCTGCGAAATTGATTAGGAGATTGTAAACGTCGCCTTGGTGATGATTTTATTCATAAGCCAAATTAATATCGTCTAGCCTAAACTGGAGCAAAATAAAGAACAAATACTGAGGCAATATTCGTTAAGTACAATATTACCAAAACTAATTTTGCCTTCTTTGTTTACTAGTATTTCTTTCGAATGATTGCATTGTTCTTGTTCGCGAGTATTCGTATTTTTTGAAAGTAGTCGGTAAACTTATTTATGTCTTTAAGTTTAAATTTCTCAAAATATCCACTGGGACAATGGTGTCTCATGAATTTATAGCGTTTACTGTCTGCAACTTCAATGGTATTTGTGTAACAATCTGAAAAGCTAACACTGTCTGAAATTTTTAATTCACTTTGAGAATGTAAACTCCAAATCTCCTGTAAATTAAAACTTTTCAAGTCTCCTTTTTTTAATAACACAGTCTTTGAAAAGCAACTGTCAACTATTGGTTGTTTAAATGGATTCCATTCTCTGTTTCTATTTTCATTTTCATAGTCATAACGTCTAAAATAAAGTCTACAGTAAGTCATTCTATATGTTGAGTCTATTTGCTTAAGAATAAGAAGTTCATTTATGCTAACAAACGAAAAGTCATTCCATAATCTTATTTCAAAACTATCTACACCTTTTTTTAAGTCCCCAAGACCAAGCTGTTTTGCAATTTGAGTGTAATGTTCAATGTAATCTAGGTCTAATTGTGCCCGTGTGTTTTTTGTAGTGTCAGGAATAAGTAATTGGATGCTGTTTTCAGCAACTATTCTTTCAGTATTTGGCTTACAAGAGAGTAAACTAACTATTAAAATTGTCAATTGTAGAAGGTATCTCATAATTTAGCAGGTACAAAAAAGGGCTGCTCTTAGTTTGGCAATTAGCATTCAGTCAGCCGATAACTGAAGCCCAATGATTGCAATATTGCTGCTGTTTTATTCCTAAGCCAAATTTATAACTTCAATATAACTTGCAGATAACTCGGATTTGGCGACAAGCCCTGCGGAACACATCAAGCAAGTTGTTTCTTGTCTGCTTTAAGGGGCAATGGATGTTTTTTAAGGTTTTTGTTTTTAGCCTTGATGTCCTGCATAATTTTTCTAAAATCTGAAGCTCTTGTTCTGTCCAAGGTTCAGATTTTGTAGATAGGTCTATGTATTTTGATTCTTTAATGAGTCCGATTTTTTATTTTTTAAAATATTGTGAAATAAGTCTTTCCGCTGCATTTGGCTCGATAAACATTCGCAAACCTCGAAAATGTGTAGCTTGAAGAGATTCCTGATAATGCTTAATAAGTGCCGATTTAGCATCAAATGCTAAAAAGCCTTCATAGCCTTTATCAACTGAAATTCAGTCCTATTTTTTTATTATCTTCCAGGTGGCAAAATACAAAAAAAGAGGAAAGTTTTAATTTTTTAGTTGCAAAAACAAAAAATAGAATGGAATGAATGAATAAGGATGGCACTAAAATTCCAAGTTTGTACATTAGGATATAAATTCAGAATGATTATCGTATTTTGGAGTTATAAAGTATATATCCTACGGCCAAAATTTAGGTGGAAATAAAGAACAAAAAAGGGGTGCTATTTGCAAAAGAACGCTTTGAATAAAATAGATTTAGGAAATCCATTTTATCAATCTAGACTTCATGCCCAACTTAACATTTAGTCCAGCTCGATATTTTGTAGAATAGGTTTCGATCAACTAGGTTTTCATTGCTTGTCTTACGGACGCAACGAAAACCTAGTTATTGGCTGACGTAAGAGTCACTTAAGCCAGTTCCAAAATTTTTTCAATAACACCAAGCCATTAAATCGCTTTACATAACTGTTTTGTAGTATTGGGTATTCAAGTTCAGTAATACTAAAATCTCCGTTCTTTAAAAAATTAATTTCATAAAGACTTGTTCCATCGTCAATTATTGTCGGTATACAATTAAAGGAAGCAACAAACGTAACTAATCCAGTTATCCCGCCATAAGGATAGCTAAAAGGTGCATACTCAATCCGACCCTTTGTGTCAAGTATTTTGAAGCAATCCATATAATCAATTTCGTAATCGATTTGCAATAAACGTGTCAATGAATAAAAGTGCCAAGTAAATTTTGTCTTGTCAGCAGTTGGAAAAGATGGTTTCAAATCATCGTCTAAGAAGTCAAACTTTTTAAGCGAATATTCTGGAAACGTGTCAAGCCAAAACTTGTCGGGTTGTGATCGTCCTGTATTTTTTGCTTCTTTGACTAACTCAAAAACTTTTTTGAGATCAATGAAGTTTTGCTCTTTTACAAAGTCAAATTCAATATAACAGTTTTGATTTTTCACGGTCAGAATTTATGGCAGCTAACGTAAAAGGTTTGGAGTTTGAGGCTGCAATCGCTGCTTGTCAAGCCCGATAACAAACGATTAATGAATAACTAAAAATTGAAAAAATGAATAAAAGTAACCTGCGTTACGTTTGCTGAAACAAAAGCACAATAGTAGTACAAAAGCTAATGTGTAGCACTTCCAGTAGCAATAACGCCAAACCCAAAATTGTGCGATCGTTTCATTCAGTTTATTCTCGCAAATAAAAGTAATTTGAATAATTTAACTGCCATTGGTGCGAATATCTCGCAATTCTTAGTGACTTATAACCCAAGTTAATTCTCTCTTTGATAACAAAATTCCCTTTAAAAAACTTCAATTCTAGATTTTTAATCTCGGAGGAATCTGCAAACGAAACAACAAAACTGCCTGCAAGGTCAATTGATTCATTTGTTTTGAGATATTTATTTAATACTGGATTAGCATTCACAGTTATACATACACTGTCATCAAACCCGCAGTCTAAATCAATAAAAATCATCTTGGGTACATTGTAGAATAGAGAATCAAGTCTGCTTTTGGGGTTATCGTTGTCGTAATTTCGTTTAACATTTATAGTGTCTTGCCCAAGGATATTGGAGACAATCAAAAATAATATACTATATATTGTTAAATATTTCATGCTTCTTGTCATTAAGTTAATGAAATGTCGCTCAACGAACAGGTATTGCTGCAGGTGTGGAATTCATTGCTTGTCCTGCCCGGAACTGCTGCCCAATAATGTTTTAAAAGTACAATATAAAAACTAAAAGCCCAACAGAATTACGTCCGCCGAAACCGCTGCTGATAGCGAACTACAGCCGAAGATTACAACGTCCTGCCACACTTGCAGCAATACCCATGTTGCCTGCAGGCTTTCTACTGTATCTGCGAATTAATCTCGGCTGTATGTAGTTCAATAATCTTGTTTAAATACTTTAGTAAGTCTGGATATTTGTCCGTGCATATTTCGCAACTTGAGTTTGAAGTTAAGCAGCCAATATATTTTAAGTTCTCAACGTCAAATGCGTCAATATTTGATTTTAGTTCTGGGTTATTGATAACTCCTTTGCTAAATTCCTGAATATATTTAACCCGCAAACCCAAAAGTTTTATTTCTTCAACTTGGCTTGATAAGTTTTGTGGGTCACACATGTTTAGCCTTTTGTACTCTTTTTCATACGAACGAACTTGTCTAATTAGTCTGTCGTATTCAATATAAATTTCTTGAACTTGCTTACGGCTGTCAAGAATTAAGTCAATTCTTTTTTCAAAAACTGTTTGCCTTTTAAACTTAAAATATTCCCAAGTGTAGCCAACGCCAACACTTACTAAACCAGCAAACAAGGTGAGGATAATTGGAACTCTTAGTTCTTTTCTCCATGATGTTTTGTTCTCTGTCATAATTTTTATTTTCTGTTTAAGTATGTTATTTGTACTTCTACTTTTCTATATTCATTTCCTGAAAGTCCGCCGTCGGGAATGTCAAAATAAGAGTTTGTCAAGCTAACATAGATGAAGTAAGACTTGTTAGCAAGCAAGCGTCGTAATTGCCCTTCAATTTCGCAAGCTCTTAGAATGGCTAAATGTTCATCGTCTATTTTTTTTGACAGGTCTATGTACTTAGAACATTCGTTGAAAAGATTTTCATTGGAAAAAGTCAACCCTGGATTAACTAAACCGTCTGCATAACCCTTAATATTGATACTGATAATTTTGTCATTGCGGCTCATTATATTGTCAATATCGTCAACAACCATATTACAAAACAAGATTGCTTTTGAGTTTCTAAATTCACTTGGATTGTAATTTTTCAAAGAAAGCATTTTGATTTTATCAGGCACAATTACTGGTGGGATAATTGGTTTCGGTTTTACAGGTTTGGGTTTTACAGGAACTACTACAACAACAGGGTCATATACTGTGTCGCTGGCTGCACCACTCTGTCCTTTTAAAGTAGCAACAAAAAATAAGCAGATTGAAATTGATATAATTTGTCTCATTGTAGTAAATGGTCTGTCAAGCTTGCAGGCAACTCACTTATATACGCAGGTTTAGCCTTTATTTCTATTTTTAAAAAAGTTCTTAATTATCATTACCTCCGCCTTTCGCAAGCGAAAATAGGGGAAAGATGTTCAAATCAACTTTTTTGTTGGTTTTTATATTTAGGAGTGTAAACTACGTACATTAATTATAGATTGTTATCGTTTTTTACCTACAGTTGGTTTTTATTTGATTCTTTTTCTCCTTTTTTTGCATCAATTTATACTTGGCACTTTCTTTCTTACTTTAAAGTAGTCTCAGTATAATTTAAAGATTAAAAATTGGTAGTAATAATACTGTCTTTCAAATGTCTATAGCTTGAAAATAAAGTAACAAAACTATAGTCAATTCTTTGCTGCTCTTACTTCCACTTTTTGTTAGTTAAATTCCGAAACAACCTAGTTATG
>JAIXOJ010000005.1 GCA_027486835.1 Chitinophagaceae bacterium | reverse complement strand
TTTGGTAAACCACTCGTATTTCTGGTAAAATCACCCGTGTTTTTGGTAAACCACTCGTATTTCTGGTAAATCACCCGTATTTCTGGTAAATCAAGCGTATTTTTTGCTAAATCTTCTGCTATAATGGATGAAAACATCAGTTTGAGAGACGGAAGTGAGCTTATCTATTGTCGATATGCTACATATTCTTGCCCAATTTTTAAAAACTGGATATAATGCGGGTAAGTACTCACTAAAAGCTCAAAATAACATGACAATATTTGGGTAATTATATTTGCGGTATCATGTTAATCGTTATCGCTCTATGCTAGGAAATTTAGACAACGAAGTCATCTTTAAGAAAGCCTTTACCGACAAAACTGTTTTTAAAGCGTTTGTGCGGGATATTTTGGGTATTGAGGTAGAAATAGACTTGATCGAAACAGAAAAGCGGTTTGAACCCAAAGTAGGTAATGTAGATTTTAAGCTGGACATTTTTGCAGAATCTACCGATAAGCGAATATGCATTGAAATCCAAAGAGTGGAATACGACCATCATTTCGACCGGTTTTTGCATTATTTCTTGATGCTTATAGCAGAACAACAAAGAGGCGGTAAAGGGTATTTGATAGATAGAACCGTGTATGTGATTGTGGTGTTGACAGCCCCTTATAAAATCAGTGAGAAAAACGGAAAACCAATACTGGATGAAGTGTTGTTGTTGAAATTAAATCCACAGACCCTGTTGGGAGAAATAAGGGAATTATATGGTCATCAATTCGTTTGTCTTAATCCCAACCATCCGAGCCTTGATACACCAAAGCAAATAAGGGATTGGTTAGACCTAATATACCAGTCTATTTACAGCCCAGAACGCCCAGTATTAAACTTGCAAAACGAGGGAATTAAAAAGGCTATGGAATTAATTAGTTTCGAAAACCTCACACCTGAAGAAAGGGAGCTTTCTAAAAATAAAGAAGAAGGAAAAGTTGCTATGGTTAAGGAAAGAAATGCTGGTAAAGCTGAAGAGAAAGGTATTGTTGCTAAAAAAATGATTTTAGGCGGTTTTACTAATGAAATTATTTCTAAAATGACCGACTTATCAATTGAACAAATTAATCAATTACGTGCAGAAATAAGTTAAGAAAGGCTTTCTTTTAATCCCATAACATTACCGATTATCATAAGCATAACATAAGATTACCAAAACATTACGGCTGCATTTAAAGCAACGTATCTAGTACTAAGTACATTTTTTTTACCATTTGCGTAGCACTACCCTGAAAATTATTGATGATAAAAGCAATCGCATAGGTATTTCCCGATTTATCGGTGTGATAACCAGTAAAACCCTTGAAACCGCTGATGGTGCCACTTTTTAATTTCATTCCATTGTACAACGGTAAGGCATCGTAAAAAGAGGGAAACCATGTTTGTTGGCGTGCATACAATAAGGCATGAACTAAGGCATGGGTAGTAGTCCTGTTTTGGGGCGATAGGCCGCTACCATCAAGCAAACGCAACGCAGAGGAGGAAATGCCCCGTTGAATCCAGAATTGTTTTAGAGCCATCAAGCCTTGGTCTGTTCTACCCTCATAGCCTTTTGCTTTTGCAATTGTTTTTAATAATGCTTCTCCATATAAGTTGACACTTTTTCGCAAATACCAATAATTAATGCTATCCAAAGTGGGAGATTGATGAACGTACCAAATAGCCGCAGTACTGTCAGGAGCATTTACTGAGGTTGGTAAGTATTTTGAATCTAGTATAATGCCGCTGTCTTGTAGAAAATGCAGGAGTGACTGCAATAAACAAGGGGAAGGATCAGGCATTGCGCCGGACGTTTTAACGGGTTTATCCCCTTGTGCAATAGTGCCATCTACTATAATATTATGTGAATAAGGGGCTGAAAACAGGTTGAGATTTGTTGGGATAGTTTCCGCAGTAGTGGTAGTTAGATTGCTAAATTGTATGCCTGGGAGCGGCGGTTCTGTGGCAAGCAACGTGGCGGAATCCTGTAGTGTTTTGCTAGGTAGTAAGCTTAAATCATATTGGTTTTCGTGCCAATTTACAGACCAACTTCCTGCACCATAATAATTGCCAATATCCTCCCAAGGCCAACCATTGGGTACTGGCTGTTTGGAAAAATACGATTGATCCACCTGTATGTTTCCCTTGATTTTTTTTATGCCCATTTGTTTCAATACTTGGTAGAATCCATTCCAAACGGATGTATCGGAAGTATGGGCATACCGCCAACTACCCAGGGTTGGGTCGCCGTACCCTTTAATAATCAAATCACCTTTTAGTGTATTTTTTTTAATCGTGCCATTGTACCCAATGGTTGTTTTGTACCGAAAATCTTTTCCTAAGATGTCAAAAGCGGCAATGCTGGTGAGTATTTTTTGACAACTAGCTGGTACAACGCCCACCTGACTATTAAGGTCATACAGCACTTGGTTGGTTGCAGTGTTAACAACATATAGGCTTATAGTGGCATGTTGAAGTAAAGAATCTTTTTGGAGATTGCTTATTGCTGCTGCTAATTTCTCCCCGTTAGTTTGTGCAGTTACATGGATTTGGACAAGCAAGGCAACCAACAAAAGCGAAATATAATTGAACATTTTTTGTATAAGCATGGTGTGGAAGGTAAATGGTTGGCCCTGAATTCAATTCTGTTTTTTACGAGCTGTTGTTTAAGACACTTAAAACCAAGGCTAAAAAAGCGTTGACAACTTACGGTTGTGGATTTATGAAACCACGTTCAATAATCTATATAGAGGTTTTTGGAGAATAAAGGACATCGTGTATATCAACCTCCAATTGATAACGATTTGATAACATTGAAGATTATAATTCAATATGGTGTTTTATTATTTTCGCATTACTTTTTTTAAATGAAATTATGTAACCCAAGTAAATTGTTCACAATGATTATGGAAACAAGAAAGTTAACGACCAGATGGTCTTTTTTAAGTGTTATTAGCACTAGCATTTTGGCGTTTTTGTTATTTACAAACAGTATAAAGGCTCAAACGCAGGGAATTGTTAAAGGAAAAATTGTCGATGCAAGTACAAAAGAATCAATAGCTGGAGCAACCATTGCCATAAAAGGAAAGAAAATAATGGCTATTTCTGGCTCCAATGGCACCTACAGGATTAAAGCAGAACCGAAAGCAATTTTGGAAATTAGTGCCATTGGTTATTTGCCAGTTTCTGTAGATGCATCAGAAAAGGAAGAAATTATTGAATTGATTTCTAGTGAAACAACATTAAAGGAAGTCATTATTACTAATAATGTGGCCATCGACAGGAAAACTCCAATAGCAGTGAGCACCCTTAAAGCCTTGCAAATTGAAGCACTAAGTGCCAATCGGGAATTTCCAGAAATGTTGTTATCAACACCTTCGGTTTATGCTACAAAGAGCGGGGGGGGTGCAGGCGACGCTCGGATAAACATTCGTGGATTTAGTCAGGAAAATATTGCTGTAATGGTAAATGGTGTGCCAGTAAATGATATGGAAAACGGAAGAGTTTTTTGGAGCAACTGGTCAGGATTGTCCGAAATAGCTTCCTCAGTTCAAGTGCAACGTGGGCTTGGTGCGACTAAATTATCTATTGCAGCCATTGGAGGAAATATCAATATAGTTACAAAAGCAACTGAAATGAAAGCAGCTACTACTTTTTCTTCCACTATTGGAAATAATGGATTTCTTCGTCACCAAATAGGATTCAGTACTGGAAGAAAAAAGCATGGTTTAGCACTTTCCCTGCTTGCTTCTCGAACTAGCAGTGGAGGGTATGTAGCTGGAACGGCATCAGAATCGTATAATTATTTTTTAACCGCAGCATGGGAAATAAACAAAAAACATACGCTGACAATTACCGCTACGGGAGCACCACAATGGCACAATCAACGTAGTGCGGGATTATCTTATCAAACCTATTATGGCAATCCTAACGACCCTACGGTAAAATCGTACGGCGACCAATACAACAACTCGTGGGGAATGTATAGAGGTGATGAATTTAGTTTTAGCAAAAACTTTTACCACAAGCCAGTTGCCAACTTAAACTATTATTTCAAATTGAATGATAAGATTAGTATCAGTACTGTAGTTTATGGTTCAATTGGACGTGGGGGAGGAACTAGTCCTCTAGGAAGAATAAACGGGGTTTCTGGATTTTCAAGTGACTTAAAAGATGATAACGGATTAATAAGGGTGGATGACATTGAAAAATGGAATACGGGACTGGTGGTTTCGGGTTTTGCTGCTTCTACGGCTAATACACCTTGGAAAGCCAATGGAGATTACCAAGGAAAATATGTAGTAAGTATTAATAATGGTATTATACGAACCGCCTCAATGAATGATCACAATTGGTATGGGGGAATTATCAACATTGCAGCGAAAGTTACCAAACACTATACCATAGATGCTGGTATTGATTTGCGGTATTACAAAGGATCGCATTATACTAGAATGGAAGATGCATTGGGTGCAGCAGCATATTTTGACACGACCGACGTTAACAATAAGGCAAAATATATAGCTGCTGGAGACAATAAAACACGTATATCTTACGATTACATCGGATTGGTAAAACAATATGGTGGGTATCTTTCAGGTACAATTGATTGGAAAAAATTATCGGCTTTTGGCTCTGTAGCATTTTCTACTATTTCCTACCAAAGGACTGATTTCTTTAATTATTTACCGTCCGACCCATTAAGAACTTCAAGAACTGTTTATTTCAATGGATATATTGCAAAAGGGGGTGCTAGCTACCAATTAAATGAAAATCATTTTGTTTTTGGCAATATTGGATATTTTGAAAAAGCCCCCTTTTTTACCAGTGTATTTCCCAATAATACCAATAAAGAAACAAGAGGAATCACTAACGAAAAGATTTTTGGGCAAGAAGTAGGATACAACTTTAGGACCAGGCAATTCAATGTTACAGTAAACTTGTACCATACCGAATGGAAGGATAAAAATTTACTAGTTACTTCTCGTTCTAATGACGGTATGGCATACAAAGCCAATATAACTGGTTTAAATGCGGATCACAAAGGGGCAGAACTAGAAGTTAGTTATCGGCCATTAAGGCGATTAGAAATAACAGGGATGGGTTCTATCGGAGATTGGAGATGGAAAAATGATGTAAACAGTGCTGTTTATGATGAGAATAATAATTTTCAAAGGACAATCAATTTATACACGAAGAATGTAAAAGTGGGCAATGCCGCACAAACCACTGCGGCTCTAGGTGCGAATTATCAAATTTTCAAAGGGTTTAGATTGCATGCTACCTATCATTATTACACTAACCTCTATGCAAATTTTGCGATTGATACCCTCACAAGTTCAAATAATAGTGGCAAGCAGGCGTGGAAATTGCCGGCATATAGTCTATTAGATGCATCCATCAGTTATACTTTTAAAGTGGAGGAAAAAAGAATTACACTTCGGTTCAACATGGATAATGTTTTAAATAAACGTTACCTAGCTGAAGCAACAAGAAATGTATTGTATGATAATACAGATAAAACAGACTTTGTAATAGGCGATAACGGTTCTGGGAAAAGAAGTCCAGCCTATCCAGGATTCGGGAGAACTTGGATGCTTTCTGCAAAGATTTATTTTTAGGTACACATAGGTTGAATGTAATTGCCGATATCCAGTGACCAGAAAAGTGTTATTAAATGAATGGAAGTATCCAATTATTAGGACGTTGGTCTAGTATTTACATAATTGTTTTTAAATGGAGCTAAATGATTAAAGCCTAAATCTCGTTTTATTTGTGAATCAATTTTTTAAAGAGTCTTCGTTGCATTCGAAGGCTCTTTTTTATTTGGTAGCTACAAGTTTACCCAAATGAACATAGGCGAAGAGAAAAAAGAATATTGCAAAATGTAGTTAAGATTTTAACATTTTTCTCCAAAGAAAAGGACTTTTTCAAAGCATTTGTATTAAACAGGTTCAAAAAAATATTATTGAGTTTTCTGTGGATAACTTTAGTTTGGAGCAATTTGAAATTTAGTTTGGATGAACTACTTGGTTACAAAAAACGACGATTACACGTCTAAAGGCATAATTTTTAGGAAAAATTTTCGTTTTTAAAACAGAGTTATTCACTTTAATGGAAATTATGTGTATAATTGCTGCCTGACTCTGTGTATAATTGACACAATAGAACGATTAACAATTGCCGCCCTTCACTATGCTTAATGTGGATAAACCTCTGTTTAAGGAAGGAATTCATGATTGAGTACAATCTTTTTAGAATCATTTAGCCTAATAAAATCAACCAAAACTAAACCCTGGTTTTTAACTTTTAATGATTGTGAAATGAAAAGTTTGTTGCTTTTATTCATTGTATTTTTCATTTGTATGGTTTGCCCTGCTCAACAAATTGTTGCGCTAGGTTCGTTTAACAATGCTGAATTGGCTTCGGCTATTTTCAAGAAGTCAACCTTTAGCAATATCAGTACGGAGAGAGCTGTAGAAACAATTAGACCAACTATTAAAAAGAAAACGAGCATCAAAAAAATAGGAGAGGATATAAGTGAGAAAAAAAACAATATTGCTTCACTCAAAAACATTTCTCTCAACACTAAAAATACGAATGTTAGTGTTGATAGTTCTAAAGACGAGAATTGTTGTTTAATTAGGTATTATTTAGTAAAAAATGGAACGTACAAATATGGCCTTCATGTGGAAGGCCAGGTAAAAGATTGTGGCAAAAGCACCATTATTGAGCATGCATATGTTTCCATTAATAGTGCTTTGAATGCTGATAAATTCTTAATCGTACCAACTGATATTAACGGTAAGTTTTACGCAGACGTTGCAGATGATTCAATTGCAGGAATGACTATCATGAAAAAGGGTTATGCAGACAAGTCTGTTTCAATTGGCGACGCGGTTAAGATTACAGATAATGTAGCTTATAGTTTTAATGTTTGTCTAAGTAAGGAGGGTAAAGAAAATAGTTCTAAAAAATTAGAAATGGCCTATTCTACTCAAGAAATGGGAAAAGTTTTCTTTGACTTCAATAAGCATAGTCTCAGTAACGAAACTAAAACGACCCTTGATAATGTAATCAATACAATTAAATCAATTGGTGATAATAATCCAGAAATGATTCTTGAATTAAATGGATATGCGGATGCAAAGGGTTCGGTGAGGTATAATAAAGAACTTAGTAGACTAAGGTCAGAAGCGTGTAAACATTATTTAGAGAAGAAAGGACTAACACATGTAAAGGTTAGAATTAAAGCCATGGGCAAACAACGGGTTTTGGGTACAAATTCTAATATTCGAGGAATTGAAGAAGAAAGCTTGTTAAGGGCTAAAGATAGGAGGGTGGACATTGTTCTAAGAAAACGAAAGATTTTTCAAGAAATGGATAAAAATTAAGAGATTGAATAGATTCTCTTTCTTTGATAGTGAAGATGACAGTTTGTTAAACTTTTTTCTGGTATAACACCTGACTGTGTAAAAGCTATTTCGAAAGATTTATTTCGAAAAAAAATTTAAAATAGAGGTTACCCAATAAAACAATAAGTATAAAGAGGCGATAAGGAATGTGATTCAATATATTTGCGATGTATTAAAAGGATGTTTAAACGATTTTTTGCCAAATCAAATTAAGCGTCTATTTCAAAATACAAATTTGCGTTTTATTAGTAGCAAATCATTGCATTTATTTAAGGGTTCACAAGTTCATTTTTTCTTTCAATTTTTGATGTAATTACTATCACCATCGGAATCTTCTTTTGCTTGAGTGTTAGTAACTATAATTTTTTGTTATCATGCCTTACCGTACCTCAGATATATTATTCCAATTAGTAAAATCACTTGAAAAGGCGGAGAAGCGCCACTTTAAATTATATATCACTCGTAGTTCTGCAAAAGAGGACTTAAAAGTGGTTCAGCTATTTGATGCTTTAGATAAGCTGCACGATTATGATGAGAAGCAGCTTTTAAAGAAACTTGCTACCATTGAAAAACCGCAATTGGCCAATTTGAAGGCTCACCTCTACAAGCAAATCCTATCCAGCTTAAGATTACTTAAAACAACAGATAATATTGATCTACAATTAAATGAGCAGTTAGATCATGCACGAATCCTCTACAATAAAGGTTTGAAATTGCAGAGCCTTAAGATACTCGATAGGGCTAAAGAAGTGGCGCGGCATCATAATAAATTTAGTTTTTTACACCAAGTAATCTCCCTTCAAAAGAAAATAGAAACCCTCCACATCACTAGAAGTACATTAGAGAAAACGTCTATTCTGGCTGAGGAGGCTTTAGAAGTAAGCGCAACCATAGAAAGGGTTGCGAAATTGTCTAATCTAGCTTTATTGCTTTATGGTTGGTATGTAAAAAACGGCCATGCACGAAATGAGGAGGATGAGGTAGATGTAAAGCAATTTTTTAAAGAGAATATAGAAGGAACAGCTAGCAACCATCCTGGTTTCTACGAAAAGTTATACTTATTTCAGAGCTATGTGTGGTATGCGTTTATTAGACAAGATTTTTTGATGTACTACCGATATAGTCAAAAATGGATTGATTTATTCAATCAAAACGAAATGATGAAATCAGTAGAAATTGGGCATTACATAAAAGGCATGCACAATTTGCTAAATGCCCATTTTGATCTAAGGAACTATAAACAATTTGCAATAGCCCTACAACAGTTCGAGGCTTTTTCTGAAACTCCAATGGCGAATCAGCATGACAATTTCAGGATTCATACATTCATTTATATTAATAGTGCTAAGATTAACCAACATCTTATGCACGGTACTTTTAGTGAAGGACTTGCGATTATAAAAAACACGGAGGAAAAATTAGAGGAGTACACGCTATTTGTAGATCGTCACAGGATTTTGGTATTTAATTACAAGTTTGCGACACTTTACTTTGGTCATGGTGATTACGCAACCTGTATTGACTATCTTCAAAAAATTATCAATGACCAAGTTGGTTTACGAAATGATTTGCAATGTTATGCCCGACTAATGCACTTGATTGCCCATTATGAATTAGGTAATTATGAAATTATTGAATACCTAATCAAATCGGTGTACAGGTTTATGTCTAAGATGCAAAACCTTACTGTGATTGAAGAAGAGATGTTTAAATTTTTACGACGTTCCTTCCATATTCCACATCGAAGATTGAAACTAGAATTCGAATCATTTCTTCAAACCATTAAGAAATACGAAAAAAGCCGGTTTGAAACCCGTGCATTTGCTTATCTGGATATCATATCTTGGGTGGAGAGTAAAGTATATGGTAAGTCGATGAGTGCGGTGATAAATGAGAAATACCTACAGTCAAGAAGAAAGATTTCCTGATTACGATAGGTCTTTATTCAACAATATTCTATTTGGTAGCAATGATAATCTATATTTACCGCTTTCAAAAAAGTATTTAGTAATAATTAACGAAATATATCATGCCTAAAGAAATTGCAAATGAAGTAGCCAAAAACATGGAGGTTGTGGGAATGATTGAACCCTTTGTTCACGAAACAATTATAACAACATTAGTAAAGCCTGAAGAATGCTGGCAACCCACTGATTTTTTACCTGATTTAACGCAAGAAGATGCTATTGATCAGATAAAAAGTTTGAGAGAAAGGTGTGCAGTTATACCCGATTCTGTAATTACTTCATTAATTGGCAACATGATTACTGAGGAAGCATTACCTAGTTATCAAACTTACTTCAATTTAGTGATGAACACTGAGGGTGATTTGACTAGCGAAAATGGATGGGTAACTTGGTCAAGAGCTTGGACTTCTGAGGAAAATAGGCATGGTGATCTACTTAATAAGTATTTATATCTTTCTGGCCGTTGCGACATGAAAGATGTGGAAGAAACCATTCACCGTTTAATTTATAATGGATTTAATCCTAATACCAATAACGATCCTTATCAGGCATTAGTCTATACTTCTTTTCAAGAAAGGGCAACACGTATTTCACATGTTAACACAGCAAAATTAGCTGACAAAGCAGGTGATGGTACGCTTTCAAAGATTTGTAGAACCATTGCTGGTGATGAAGCTCGCCACGAGAAAGCCTATAAATCTTTTATGGGCAAAGTATTTGAAATTGACCCCAATGGTGCCATTCATGCTTTTGAACAAATGATGCGCAAGCAAATTACCATGCCTGCCGTATTAATGCAGAAAGGAAGCAAAAATCCCAACTTGTTTGCTGATTTTTCTGCTATCACCCAAAAAATAGGTGTTTATACCACATGGGACTACGCTAGTATTATCGAACATCTAGTAGCACTTTGGAAGATAGAATCACTTACAGGATTGAAAGATGGCACCCAAAAAGCGCAAGATTATTTGTGTACACTTGCTAATAGATATAAAAAGATAGCTGAAAGAATGAAAGTGCCTGATGAAATCCATTTATCATGGCTTGCTCCAAATCAATTTTCATTCTAGTTGTCTTAAAATAGATTTAAGTTATCCTAATTTTTAAAGAGGGCGGCATACATAGTGTCAGCCCTCTTTTTGTATCCAATAATCACTTTGGATTGTACTAATGTCATCGTTGGAAATTGTTCCTGTACAAAGGCAGTATTTAGTTCATTTTCTGCTTGATAAACGGAACATGTAATGTACAAGAAATGCCCGCCCGTTGCAAGATGTGGAATGGAATGTTTGATGATTGATTGTTGTAGTTGGGAATAATAGGCTATTTCCGATTCGTTGAAGTATTGCAATCTTTCTGGTGTTCTACCCCAAGTGCCACTACCTGTGCATGGAGCATCGCAAATAATCAAGTCAAACTTTTTTGATTGGGGAAAATAATATGGTTTGGACAAATCGACCAATAGAACCTCATGTGGACGTACACCAGCATGATGCAACCTTTGAACCAAGTTGGATAAAATTTTTTCCCGAATGTCGGAAACAGTTAATTCTATGGCACCTAATACATCCACTGCCAGAATAGATTTTCCGCCACTTGCTGCACAACAATCCCAAACTGCATAATTTTTTTGCTTGTTTTTTATTGGGATTAATTCTGCCAAAAATGTAGCGACTTGTTGTGATGAATAATCTTGTATAACTACTTGACGATCAATGGTAAGCAAACGATCTATAGGCGTGGTAGGAGGGAGGGACACGCAATTTTCACCTAACCATTGGTAATCAGTCTGGGCTTGATTCAACTGATTAGTTATTGTTGAATGACAAGAGGGACGAACCCGGATATAAACCAAAGGTTGACATAAATGTGACCATATAAAATCAGTTGGATCAATTGCCTCGCTAACTAGTTGAATGGCTGGAAACAAATGTTCACCATTAACACCAGGGAGTAATGATAATTTTTCTGATAGAGGAAGACCAATTAACTGTATCCAATCAGGTTTTAAAGCCAAGAGTAAAGGAAGTTGTACTGCCTCAACAAGGGGGCATAATAAACAGGCGATAGCGATTCTTTCTTCCACAGTTGCACCCGAGATAGCTTTTCCCAAACGCATATAACTGTAAACGATAGTAGATACTGTTTTTCTATCCTTACTACCCATTTGTTTGCGACCTGCAAAAAAAAGAGTCAACGTTCTTGAAAGCGGTACTTTGCCGTCATAAGCTTTAATTACAGTAATAGCGGCATTGATATAACTATGGTATCTACTCATGATTAGAATGTTGGAAACAGTTGAAATATAATCTGGTGCAGATTACCACTTAAATTGTTTCAGTCGGTTGGCAGCTTCGGAGAGTGTAGTTGTTTGTTTAGCAAAACAAAAGCGCAACACTTTATTGTCAACAGGGTTTTTATAGAATTCCGATACAGGAATCACTGCCACACCACATTCTTTTACTAATCTTTCAGCAAGGGCAATTTCGGTCGCAGTAGACACTCGTTGAAAACTATATAATTCAAAATAGGTGCTATGTGATGGAAGACATTTTAATGGTGTTTGAGACAATTGATTTCTTAAATAATCTCTTTTCTCTTGTAACAAATCGGATAACTGTTGGTACTCATCATTACCGTCAGCTAAGTGTTCTGCCAAGGCCACTTGCATAGGACTGTTTACACAAAATGCATTAAACTGATGTATTTTTCTAAAAGCAGCAGTGTAAGATTCCGGTGCTATGCAATAGCCAACTTTCCAACCGGTACAATTAAAGGTTTTTCCAAATGAGAAACATACAAAAGCACGAGAATAGAGGTGTGGTCGTTCGAGTATACTATGATGACATTTTCCATCATACACCAAATGTTCATATACTTCATCGCTGATAATACTGATGTTAGTGTTGTTAGTGATGGCCTCAAATTTTTCTAAATCATCTGTAGAGAGCAATTGACCAGTAGGATTATGTGGATTATTGATAATTATTGCTTTTGTATTAGCTGTAATGGCTTGTTTTACTTGGCTCCAATCAATTTGATAAGCAGGAAAGGCACATTGAATTCGAATTGTTTTTCCTTGATGGAGGGTAATGGCAGGTTCATACAAATCGTAGGCAGGATCAAAAATAATTACTTCATCTCCTGGTTCTACTAATACAGAGATGGCTGTGAATATGGCATAACTGCCACCGGGCGTTATGGTAATTTCTGTATGAGGGTCACAAGTAGCTTGGTAAGCATCTGCAACTTTGTTAGCTATTTCATTACGCAAAGGAAAGTACCCAGCCATAGGTAAATATTGATTATGACCAGCATCTAGCGCTTTTTTTACCCTATTGATGAGTTTTGCTGACATTGGGTAATCTGGAAATCCTTGCCCAAGGTTAATGGCATCATATTTTGCCGCCATTACACTCATTACCGTGAAAATAGTGGTATCTACCTTGGGTAATTTTTCGGGTAATAATGGTGAAGCTTCGTGACCCATTTAACGAATTATTTCTTTTGCTTTCTTACTATATGGTTAATGTACATTTTTTCAACACGCTCTCTTGCCCAGGGCGTTTTTCTTAAAAATGCAAGGCTAGATTTAATACTTGGGTCGTTCTGGAAACAACGGATGTTTACATAATCCCACATAGCATCCCAGCCTTTTTTTTCTACTAATTCGTTTAATATCTGCTCCAAAGTGATGCCATGAAGCGGATTGTTTTGTTGGGTATTATTTTGTGAATTTGTTACATCCATAAGGGCAAATATTGTTTCCTTTTATGTGCATTCCATGTACTATGCCATTTGAAATAAATTTTGTTTCTTGTTCAGCTTGCCATATTCAATAGGAAAAAACTTCCTCAGATTGTGTTTGCCATCCTTTATAAATCCACTTACTAGATGAAATGGAAAGCTGTTTGATGCTTTCCATTTAGTCGATAAGAGAACCAAGTTTGTATGAAACAGGAAGAAGACCTACAATAATTTTTTAGCTTCAAAGCTCACAATCTCTGCAACCACTTCATGCAAAGTCCCGCGTTTATCATTCATCAAAAATTCAAGAATGGAGCGAGCTAAATCTAGGCCACTTGCTTCTGGTGGTAAGATGGAGGCAATTTGGTTGACCACCAAAAGACTTTGGTCACGCAAATTTTTTATGGCATTCCATGCTTCAGCACTTACGTATATCTGTTGTGAGATATTGTAGTTGAATTCTTCATTAATTGTATGCATAATTGCTCCGTGCATGTCTCTTACACTAAATCCTGGTTGGTTTACACGGCTGATTACATTATTTAGTGTTATTCTATCCACTAACAACGTAAGGCGCTCGTAGGCTTGCAACTGCAACATCTTAGAGCCTTCCACCTTTTTTCCTTGCTCAATAGCCGACTTTCTTTGTAAATAAATCAGCCACGCAACAAAGCCACCAACTGTTACCGCTACAAAAACAATGACTGCCAAATTGGGTATTTCCATTTTATTATTTTATATTGTTAGTTGCCAAATGTAGTGGAATTGGCAAGTGAAAAGAAAGGCTTACTTTCAAAATATGCATAGTAGTAGCCAAACGGATAAGTTTATTCGGTTACTTTAAGAGGGTTCTTCCTCCTCTCTATCTTCCTCCTCCTCATTATTTGTAAATGCTGATGGAGAAATGCCGAAATGCTTTTTAAATTCTTTGCTGAAATATTTGCGATTGCCAAAGCCTATTTCAAAAGCTACTTCTGTAACAGATAATTTATTTTGTTTCAGCAAGAATGCTGCTTTTTTGAGTCGGTATGTTTTTATGAAATCAGCCACCGTCATATCTGTAAGTGCAGCTACTTTTTTATACAGTACAGAGCGACTCATGTAGAGCATCTTGGCTAATTGATCTACGCCAAACTCTGTATCACTAATATTATCTTCTATCAGTTTGCCCATGTTTTCTAGGAAGGGGTCATCGGGTGTATTGTCAGTAAATGTGGGTTCTAAGGTTATTTTCTTGGCATATTTCTTACGAATGATATCTCTTGCATACAATAAGTTGCTCACTTTTATTGCCAAAAGTTTCATGTCAAAAGGTTTGGTAATATAGTCATCTGCACCCATTTCCAATCCATTCATTTGATGAATATAGGCTGTTCTAGCAGTAAGCAGTATAACCGGAATGTGGTTGGTACGTTCGTCAGCTTTTAGTTTTTTGCACAATTCCATTCCATTCATTATGGGCATCATCACATCACTAATTATCAGGTCGGGTATTTCTTCTAGTGCGATAGTAAGACCTTCACTACCATTTTCAGCTTCTATTACTTTATAGGTATTGCTGAAAGATTCTCTTAATAAATCCCTTATTTCTGCATTGTCCTCTACTATTAGTAAGGTGTTCTTTTGTTTTACTTCTTGTACAGATTCTGAAGGATTAACTCCTTCGAAAGTTGGCTTTTCTAAATTGGTTGTATAACCTTCTATGCTTTCATTAGGACTTATTTCGCTGATGATGGCATCTTTATCTAAATGTGCGGTACCAGTAAGTAAACTCACTTTAAAACAGGTTTGTCCATGTGCATGAGCAGTTGCTTGCGTACTATTTACCGTAATTGTTCCTTTGTGCATTTCTACAATGCTCTTTGAAAAAGCAAGACCAATACCCGTACCCAAATGATTTTGGTTGTTTTCAACCTGAAAAAAGTTTTCGAATACTTTGTTTAGGTTTTCTTGGCTAATGCCTTTGCCATTGTCTGTGATAGAAATATCAATTGCTTGTGGAGAAGATTGTTCAATTTTTACTTTTATATAGCCATTATCGGGTACGTATTTAAAGGCATTCGAAAGGATATTAAACACCACTTTCTCCATTTGAATCTTATCAAAATACGCCACCATCTCTTTTTCTGGGTGTTCAAATCGATAGTCAATTCCCCTTTTCTCTGCCATCGCACTGAAGGACAAAAATATTTCTTGCACAAAATGAGCGACGTTGTTGGCAGAAAAATGCAATGCCAAATGGCCTGCCTCTGCTTTTCTAAAATCCATTAATTCACTCACCAAACGAATCAATCTGTCAGAGTTTTGTTTGATGTTTAGGAGCAATTTATTGGCTTTACCTTCTTCTCTAAATGTTTCTAAGAGCATGTCAATCTGCCCTTTTATCAAGGTAAGTGGGGTACGTAGCTCATGTGAAATATTGGTAAAGAATTCCAATTTCATTTGGTGAACATATTCTTGACGTTCGTTTAAAAGATGCTCATAATACAGTTCTCGTTTTAATTTAGAACGAGCCCTGATGTAGTGAATAACAACATAATTGGCAATGCCAAAAGCAATGGCATAAAGCAGATAAGCCCACCATGTTCTCCAAGGTGGCGGAAGGATAACAATAGTTAACTTAGTGGGTACATCATTCCACACTTTATCGTTGTTGCTTGCTTTTACCAATAAAGTATATGTTCCAGGGGACAGATTGGTATATGTAGCTGTTGGTGTGGTTACATAGTTCCATCGCTGTTCAAAACCCTCCAATTTGTAAGCATAGTTGTTTTTAGTAGGCTTGATAAAATTTAAACAGGAGAACCCAATGCTAAATATATTTTGGTTATGGTTGAAATAGATAGTGTCAGTATAGCTAATGTTCTTTTTTAATATGCCGTCATTTCCATTGGTTGAAACAAGATTATTGAAAAGTTTCAACTCTGTAATCACTACTTTAGGTTGTAAGATATTGTCGGTAATATCTTTTGGAAAAAAGCTAACAAACCCATTGAAGCCACCAAAAAACATTTCTCCTGAGTTTGTTTTATAGTAGGAGCTGGTATTAAATTCATTGCTAGGCAAGCCGTCATGGGAATTATAGGTTCTGTAAAAATTTTCCTCTGGTTTGCATTTACATAAGCCCTTGTCTGTGCTTATCCACAAATAACCATTATCGTCTTCTAAAATCCCAACTACATTGTCGCTGCATAGTCCATCCTCTTGTTTGTATGTTTTGAAAGTAAGGCTTTTGCGGTCGAATAAGCATAGTCCGCCATGGTAAATACCCATCCATATTCTCCCTTTCTTATCCTGTTGAATACAATTGATGTGGGAAAATATGAGGTTTTTGACATTGTCGTTATTGAAAATAATAAATTCTTTCGCATCATTTTCTAACAGTAGAATGCCATTTTCTATTCCTATCCAAATGTTTTTTTCCCTGTCTTCAAAGATGGTATAGACATAATCATTTAATAATTGAGCATTCTTTATTTGTACTTTAATTCGGTAAAGTTCTTTTTTGTCTCTATCAAGGGTATCTAATCCTTTCATTGCGCCAACCCAAAACCTGCCTTTGCTATCTTCTAGCATACATTTTACTTCATCAAAATTTAGGGAATTGGTATCGCCATGTTGGTTTCTGAAACAATTAAAATTGTTGGTTTTAGGATTATATACATTAAGCCCACCAAGGCTGGTGCCCACCCATATATTTTCTTGCTTGTCAATGAATATACTTTTAACCAAATTAGAACTAAGGCTATTCTTGTCACCCACTTTGTTCTCATAATGGGTAAAACTGTTGGTTTTCCTATTGAAATAATTAAATCCACTTGCTTCCGTACCTATCCATAAATTGTGTTGAGCATCTTCTTTAAACTCACTAATAATGTTACTACTAATAGAATTATTTTCTTTGGTGTGTTTATATACCTTAAAAGGTGTGGTATTGGCATAGATAATATTTACGCCACCAAAGTAAGTGGCTACCCACATACAACCTTGCCTATCTTCCACAATATCGTACAGAGAATTTTGGCTGAGGCTATTGTTTGAGTTGGGGTCTGACCGATAATTGGTAATCGTTAGTTTTTTTGCAACTATGATAGACAATCCATTTTGCGTAGCTACCCACACATTACCATCTCGAGCCACTTTAATTTTCCGAATATTGTTATTGGTTAATGAATTTGGGTCGTTATTGTTATGTGCTAGTTGGGTTATTTTCTCTGTTTTTGTATTTATTATGCTCAAGCCACTCGCTCTTGTCCCCACCCAAATTTGGTGCTCATTATCTTCAGTAATACACCCAATATAATTGTCTTCTAATGATTGATTGCTGGTGTTATACACTTTCTCTGCAATAAAAGTATCGCCAACAACCATACCTTTTAGTAAGCCATTGAGCCTTGTGCCTATCCAAAGTTTGCCTTTAGAATCTTTATAAATGGTATTAATGTTGTTCGTAGAATTGATGATGTTAGCGGCTATTTTAATAATTATATTTTTTTGGTTGCTTCTACTGCCTTTTTCAAAGAAAACAAGTCCTTTTTCAGTGGCCGCCCAAATGTTGTTGGCGTCATCTAGTAATAAGTTAAAGACATTTACATTTGGCAGTATATTGGAAAATTCATCGGTAGTAGGGTTGTAGCAATTAAGTCCATTATTAGACCCTAGCCACAGATGATTGGTTCTGTCTGTTACTATTACACGGATGTAATCATTAAACCAAATATTAGGTTTTTCTTTTAGGTTGTTTTTATACACTTTTATACTTTGCCCATCATATCTGTTAAGGGCATATTTGGCTCCAAACCACATAAACCCAGTGCTATCTTGTGCAATGGAAATTACCGAGCTGATTGATAATCCGTCTTCAGCTGTGAGGTGTTTGAATATTAAATTAGATTGACCAAGAACAATTGTAGTTGGAAGGGGAAATAAAAGAACGAATAATGCTAAGCGTAGATGAAGTAAAACACCAAATTTCTTTAGTATTTCGAGTAGCAATGCAATCATAACTTATTTTTCGTGGGCAATTGAGGGCAAATTAAGGTGATAAATCCTACAAAATTCAATAACTTATTATCGATTCAAATTCCAAAAAGGGGGAAGAAAATTCAAAAATGTTTAGGCATAATCTTTAGATTGGAGTAATGTTCATTAATTCTTTCAAGTACACTTTAAAAAATGAAGCAAACAAAAATGGTCGAAAATAGATAACACTAAATCAAACTAATGCGGCCTGCTTACAACAAACCAACCTTTTCTTTAAATGAGTGATAAAACGTTTTGAAATAGGAACATTTTGCCAATATTTCGTCTACATTGAGCTCATCAAATATTTGTGGACAATGGGATTCTTTGTATTGGTTTTTGGTTTTGCTTGTTTTTTGCATCAAAAACCCTTTTGGGTCGTTTTGATACATCACATTGCTCGTGAAACTGATAGTGGTATGATATATTTTATTGAAAGTAGCAATATCCGCTAAAATCAAAGCTTCTAATTCATAGATATTTTTCAATAAAATGCCCTTGTCGTTTACAACTAAATTTAGTTTATTGAACCAATCATCTACTTTTTTAATCTTCACTAACTCGGTGGGTAAACCGTCCACATCTCTGATAAATAGTACGAAGTGAGGCTGAGCACTTTCAAATTCTATTTTGAGTGAAGCGGCAACTTTTGGATTATCTAATTGGTTCCCCCTTTTATTCCTCAAGAGCTGTTTAAAAACCAATCCAGAAGGATGTTTTTTAAGCAGTAAATTTTTAATTGAAGTTGTATCATTGGGATCTTCACCAATAAGGCCTATGATTTTCATTTTTCTAAATCTGAGTTTAACCAATAATAGCTCAGTTCTCCCACTTCATTCATATATCGCTTTGCTTTAGTTATTTGGGCTTCACTTAATTTGGAGAACTTGGTGCCTTTGTTGTATTCAGCAATAATTATTCTGCTTAGTTCATTTTCAGTAAGAACATCTAACACCGTTGGAGAGTGGGTGGTTATAATTATTTGCTTAGAAATAGCTTGTTCTTTTAAGAAATCCATTACTTTAAAAAGTTGGTGTGGGTGTATCCCCAATTCTGGTTCTTCCACCAAAATAATTCCTGACTCTATACTGATACATTCTGAAATAAGGTAAAACAATCTTTTTGTTCCATCAGATAAGTAAGACCAGGGCAACCAATCATTTCCAATAAGAAATTCAATAAATAGATTTTCAACAATTATTGAGTCGTCCCTAAAAAAGATATTGATGTTAGAATTGACCCGAATTTGGTTGATAGGTGTAAGCGTAGTCAAGTAATCGTTAATACCCGTTTCAAGGAGATAGGCATCTAATGTGGTTAGCAAGTCTTTTTTTAATTGACTTTCTTCTTCTTTAGATGAACTGATATATTGGGATTTGCTAAATAAAGAATACAATTGAATTTCAAACTTTCCAATAAATGTAAAACTCGTTTCGTCAAAAGGATTAAAAAGTATGCGTGTTCCATCTATAGTAAAATTGCCAGGTTGTGAGATGCAATAAACATCTTTTGGTACTTCATAATGTATATTTATTCTGTTCATAAAAGTTATATTCCCAAATTCTGATCTTAATTCAGAATCAACCTTAATATCCAGAATAGCGCCTTTGCCAAACCCAATAATTTCCATTGACGGTATTACAATTGTGTTGTCAATGTTTTTTGAGAAGGTGAATTTATATTCAAAGTCAATTTCCTTGTTTGTACTATCTGTCTTCTGCCTTTCTACAGAATAAGAAAAGGTATGCGCTTGGTTGTCTAAAAAATACCCGTAATCAACCGAAAAATTGGAAAATGGGATTTTTCTAAGATAGGGACCGATTGTTAGGTAGTTGATATCCCTGCTTGCGTAATTGTTGATAAATTCCAACAGATTTGATTTGCCAGCACCGTTCTTACCTATGATAATGTTTAAACCATTCTGTAATTCAATTTTACTTTTTTTTAAGGATTTATAATTGTCGATAGTAAGTTCTTTAATATGCAGATTCTCTATGTTATTCATCATTTTGGTATAATGGCATCAAATGTAATTGAATAATAGCCTTTTAATTTAGTGCCTTGATTTATTTTCCATTCCTTTTTATAAAGTTATCAGGGAGTGTAATTTGAAATTACAATAGTGTTGATAAGGGACTACGTCTTTCACTTCCCACCTAGGGTATTTTCCTTTAAATGTTTCCTTTAATTCAAAACTCCTCATTCCCCTTCCCATTTTTTAATTTCTGCCTCAAGCACCTCAATTTTTTCCTGTAATTCTGCTTGAGATGCTTGCCCGTATTCCCGAATTTTCATCCATGCCTCTGCCGTTAAAGTGTTCCAAATGGTTTGGTGAATGACCAATTCCTTAGGGTCCTTTTCTGGCCAATCCGTTTTTACTTTTTCTACCAACCTTAAAGCTGCAATCGCCTGTTGTTCGCGCGTATTATGATCCTCAAGCTTGGTTTTTAAGTTGCGGAGGGTCTGCTTTTTCTTTTGCAATAACTTTTGTTTCAGTTGTTTCCGCTCATCTAAATGTTGTTGTTGTACGGCATCTATTTGTGCTTGCAATGTTGATGGAATAGGGGGTAGTAATTCTGGTTCGATGGCTATTTGTTTCAAAGCGGTGCCTGTTGGCCAACTCCGAATTTCTAATTCCATCAAACTCATCAATGAGCGACTAACACCCATCAGCAAGGCCAATTGTTGTTGGGAAAGTCCGTAAGTATCTCTCAAATCTTGTAATGCGGTTGTTTTCTTTTTCATGATTCGAAGTATTGTGTAGCAAAAGCAAATGTAGTGTTTTATTTTGCTACTTTTATTTTGCTACATTAGTGTTGTATCATTTTTATTTGTAGCAAATTAAATTGCTACAGATGAAATTGCTACAAATGGTTGGATTAACCTTTACAAGCTTTTTACTGGAATAATGAATCAGGGGATAATTGTCAAACCCATATTCAATGGTAAACTTAAGCACCGCATAGATCCTTTAGTGTAGTCATTATATCCACATTTTGCAACAAAAGAATAATGGATAACTACTTGAAAATACGTTATTGCACCCTAATACAACCATTTAGATACCCATAGTTTCACTGCCCTTATATATTTTTGCCTTCACAATGATGCGCTGCCTAATGAATAAATAAAGCCCAATAAAGGGTTTTAAGTAATGGGAGTGTGGCATCAAAAAATGTTTGCTATGCCATTGAAAGTACATAAAAATGTTTCAAAACTTAGGTACACAGCAGTTTGTTGTTTGCTGCTATTACTTGGATTTTTTGCCAAAGCACAGAATACAATCAAAGTTTCTGGCACGGTAAAGAATGCTTCCAATAACAATCCAATTGAGGGTGTTATCATTTCCCTTAATAAATCTACTAAAAAGACACTTACTGATAAAAATGGTGCTTACAATATTAATGTACCAGCAAAAGGAGCATTGCTTACTTTTTCGTACCTCGGATTTAGTGCCCTTACCCTTGCGGTTAATGACAGTAAATTAGATGTATTGTTAAAAGAATCAAGCGCTTCTCTTGATGAGGTATTAGTAATTGGCTATGGAACTGTAAAAAAGAAAGATGCAACAGGTGCAGTTGCTAAAGTGAACCTAGCTGATTTAAACAAAGCCCCAGTTCGTTCTTTTGATGAGGCATTGGCAGGTAGGGTAGCGGGTGTAACAGTTGCTTCTAATGATGGTCAACCTGGTTCAAGCGTTAATATTGTAATCAGAGGCAATAATTCATTAACGCAAGACAATTCTCCTTTGTATGTGATTGATGGGTTTCCAATTGAAAATCCTAACAACAATGTTTTGAATCCTAACGATATCGAATCTATGGAAGTGTTGAAAGATGCTTCTGCTACTGCTATTTATGGTGCAAGAGGTTCTAACGGTGTAATAATCATTACAACCAAAAAAGGAAAAGTTAGCACGCCTACTTTAGCTTTTGATGCCTACTACGGTACTCAAAAAGATACCAAACGTATGGAACTGATGAATGCTTATGAGTATGTGAAATACCAAAGCGAGAGAAGTTCAATAAATGCTGCTGGAACATTCTTTACAAATGGAAAAACCCTGGAAAGTTATAGAGACCGAAGTGCGGTAGACTGGCAGGATTTACTATTGAGAAGGGCTGCTATTCAGAGTTATAATTTATCCTTATCTGGAGGAAATGCCAATACTAAATATGCCATTTCTGGTTCTGCTTTTGGGCAAATGGGCAATATCATTAATTCAGATTACACTCGATACCAAGGTCGTGTTGTGCTAGATCAAACCATCAATACAAAGTGTAAAATCGGACTAAATGTCAACTATAGCAATTTAGTGGCTAATGGTGCTGTTACTTCAGCTTCTGGCTTCAGCAGTACATTGGGTCTGATGTATAGTGTTTGGGGATATCGCCCAGTTTCTGGTGATAGCACCAACCAAGGTTTGTTGTCAGGATTGTTCGATACCAGTATTTCATTGGTAAATGATTATCGTTCTAATCCTATAATCAATACCAATAACGTATTTAACAGAAGAACTACCAACGTTTTGGTTGCGAATTTTTATGCAGATTATAACATAACCAAAGAGTTGCGTTTGCGCATAACAGGTGGGGTTAATAGGTCAATGCAAAAAAGTGAGATTTTCTATAATTCAAATACCACAAGGGGTAATGTACTTAGCCCTCAAGGCAGTAATGGACCAAACGGTACTGTGAACTTCTCTGCCTCCAACAATTGGCTGAATGAAAATACGTTGAGTTATAATAAATCCATCACACCCAATCATCAAATTAATGCAGTGGTGGGAGCTACTTTCCAAGAAAACATTGTTGAAACCAATGGGTATGGTGCCATTCAAGTACCAAACGATGAGTTGGGCATTAAAGTATTGGGTCAAGGTATTCCCCAAACAGTAGCCTCCAATTACCTTTTTAATACTTTAGTCTCTTTCTTAGGAAGAATGAATTATACCTTATATAAAAATTATTTGTTCACTGCATCATATCGTGCGGATGCCTCTTCTAAGTTTTTCAATAAGTGGAGTTATTTCCCATCGGTTGCTTTTGCTTGGAAAATTACAGAAGAGAAATTTGCTCAAAAGTGGAAGCCATTCTTAGATGCTAAACTAAGAACAAGCTATGGAATAACAGGTAATAACAGAGTAGATGACTTTGCAAAAGATTACACCATTTCTGCACCCATTTCTGCAAGCTATGCATTCAATAATTCTTTTGATAGAGGATCATACCCAAATGCTTTGGGCAATAGAAACTTAAAATGGGAAACAACTTATCAAGGTGACTTAGGGTTAGAATTGGGGTTATTTAATCATCGGATAGATTTACAAATTGATTACTATCAAAAGAACACCAAAGATTTATTGCTCAATGCAAGGCTTCCAGCATCTTCTGGTTATGAGTCAGCCTATAAAAATGTAGGGGAAGTACAAAACAATGGGGTTGAATTCACCATAAACACCGTAAACATTAAAAAAAGAGATTTTTCTTGGAATACCACCTTTAATATTTCTTTCAACAAAAGCAAAGTAATTGCCTTAACACAAAACCAAGAAACCTTGCTCTCTGCGGTGTATTGGAATGGACCGAATGATCCTTTGTATATGGCAAGAATTGGTCAACCCATTTCACAAATTATTGGTTACGTGTGGGAAGGCGTTTACCAACTGAATGATTTTGATTTTGTTGGTAATAAATATGTATTGAAAGACAATGTACCTTATACCACCAATGGTAGGAATGCCATTCAGCCCGGTGATATAAAATATAAAGACATAAACGGCGATGGGTTGGTGAACAACAATGATGTTACCGTAATTGGAAATCCTTATCCAAAACATGTTGGAGGATTGGGAAATAATTTTAAGTACAAGGATTTCGATCTGAGTGTTTTCTTCCAATGGTCTTATGGCAATGATTTGGTGAATATCAATAGACTTGTTTTTGATGGCAACCAATTCAATGCAACCAATTTAAACCAATTTGCTTCATATACCAATCGTTGGTCGATGACCAATCAAAATACCAATGTGCACAGAACAAATGGGGGAGGGCCAACAGGCATGTATTCTACAAGGATTATTGAAGATGGGTCTTACCTGCGTTTAAAAACAGTTCAGCTTGGCTATAATGTACCATCACGCAAGTTTTCAAGAATAGGAGTACGTTCAATAAGGGTTTATGCATCAGCGCAAAATCTTTACACATGGACAAAATATTCTGGGCTAGATCCTGAAGTTTCTACCTATCAATCTGCCCTTACTCCAGGCTCAGATTATTCAGCTTATCCGCGCTCAAGAACTGTTGCTTTTGGAATTAACGTTAACTTTTAATCGATTGCTAGAATGAAAATGTTGAAATTGATAAATAGATTTATTGGGCATCAATTAACTAAAGTGGTTAGCCCATTGGTAGTAATTATTGTGTTATGCCAAATTACAGCTTGTAATAAATTTCTGGACAAACAACCACAAACGGTTGTCCCTGTTGAGAATTATTACAATACCGAAACACAACTGAACAGCGCTTTGACGGGTGTTTACGTAACACTTACAAGTGATAATTTATATGCTTATGCCTTGTGGGGTATTTTCGGATTACCTACTGATGAGTCATTTTATAAAAATAGTACTGTTTTCAATGGCCCTCAAGTACTCAATTACACTTCATCTAATAATACTATCTATAATACTTGGCAGGACTTGTATGAAGGTATCAATAGAGCTAATCTGCTGCTAGATAATATTAATAAACCTGTAATGAAAGATTCCGTTAGGAACTTAATAAAAGGGCAGGCACTTTTTCTAAGAGGGTATTATTATTTCTTGTTGGTTTCTAATTGGGGAGATGTTCCCATGCCATTAACTGCTACAACCTCTCCTGATAATTTGAGTTCACCTAGGATAGATGCTAAAATTGTGTACGACCAAATCATCAGCGATATGACGCTTGCTGACAGTTTGGTAGCACCAATTACAAAGTATGGGTATGGTGGTCGTGTGTCGAAAACAGCAGTAGAGGGTATCTTGGCACGTGTATGTTTATTCAGAGCAGGATTCCCTTTCACTGATGACCATTCCGTATGGTATTCCAAATCATTGTATTGGTCTAACAAGGTAATTAATTCAGGCATCCATTCACTAAACCCAAGTTATAGCCAAGTTTTCATCAATAATTGTCAAAACATCCATGAGATAAAAGAATGTATTTGGGAGGTTGAGTTTTATGGTACAGGAATAGGTAATCCTTATCCACAGACTAGTAAATTGGGTAGTTACAACGGTATTTTATGCAGTGATTTAGAAATTGGGTTTTCTTATGCACAAATAAACGCACAAGCCAAGCTATTCAATGCTTTTCCGGATAATCTTAAGTTGACCTCTTCCGATTTAAGAAGGGATTGGGCAATTAGTCCATATAAATGGGACACGTCTATAAACGGGGTTACTGTGATTAAAAAAAATAACTTTAAAATTACTGAAATTTACAACCGTAGTGCGGCCAAATGGCGCAGGGAATATGAGTTGAGTGCCAACAAGACTAAGAACAATACATCTATCAATTTCCCCTTGCTGCGATATGCCGACGTTTTGTTGATGAAGGCTGAGGCGGAGAATGAATTAAACAATGGTCCGACCACAGCTGATATTGAAGCAGTGAATCAAGTAAGGCGCCGTGGCTATGGGCTTCCCGTCAATACCCCAAGTACTGTTACAGATTTGCCATCTGGTATTACTTATGCGAACTTCCAACTGGCAGTTTATGACGAAAGATTTAGAGAATTGTGTTTTGAAGGATTAAGGCGAAATGATTTGATAAGATGGGGTACTTATGTATCCACCATGAAAGATTTGGCAAACATTATTAAGACATCGGCACCTGGGAATTTTCAATTTGCAGCATTGGCAGGTAACAATATAGACAGTCGTCACGTGTTGTTTCCCATTCCTATCAACGAAATATCCCTCAATCCTGGCATTGGTCGCCAGAATCCTGGTTGGTAGGTGTTTAATGATTAGATTTTTGGGGATAAAGATTATTCTTCATTAGCTATTTTGATTTTAAGCTAATAAGAACTAATGTCTAAAATAGTACTCCTTTCTAAATCTTCAAGGTTTAAAAATGATTGCCATTGGTGAGACCTCTGGTGGGAATATTATGCTTGGTATCAGACCTAACAAGTTATTGAAACTTGTTAGGTCTAAAATAGGAGGGGGCAGAAAGAAAGGTTGGTCTTAATGAATAGCAACTGTGACTGAGCAAAGCGAAGCTGTATGAGGAATAATAAAATTTTAAAAGGGTTTATTAACAATAACATGGATAGTATGAAGAAAGGAATCTGGGTATTGATTTTAATGGTCTTTGGAGTTGCTTGTAACAAGACAGAATTGAACAGGTTATCATTTGATGTAAGTACCGCATCTTCCACCTATAAAGTGGGCGATACCGTTGTTTTCAACTTTTCAGGCAATGCGGAGTATGTTGTTTTTTATTCGGGAGAAAATGGTTTTCAATACCAATACAAGAATAGAACCACGGCAGTTGGAAAACCCTTTTTAAATTTTTTGTCCTATCGACAATTTGGAAACATGGAAAACACCTTGCAACTCATGTTGTCCTCCAATTTTAGTGGAATTTATGATTCTGCCAATATTCAGAACGCCACTTGGACCGACATCACATCGAGGGCAGTACTTTCCACCACAAAGGATAGCACGCCATCAGGAAATATTGATTTATCTGACTTTGTGAAAGGTGATTCGATTGTTTATATCGGGTTTAGGTATTATGCGCCTAAGGATGGAATAAGTTCCCAACGTGCATGGACCATCCGAGGATTATCCATGATTAATAAATTGCAAGACAGCTCTTTCACCACCTTGTTAGACATGTCATCGGGCAATTGGTTAGGGGTCAATATGTTGAACAGAGCAGCAGTTTGGAGTATTTCCACTTCACAATTAAGAATTAGCGGTGGAGATAAAAATGCAGCAACGAACGAAGATTGGTTGGTTTCCAAAGGCATCAAACTAACTAGAGTGTTGCCCGACGAAGGCATTTCCATCAAAACATTGGTTGACCCAAGCTTAAAAACGTTTAACCATATTTATACTAAAGCTGGCACATACACTGTGGTTTTTGATGCTAAAAACGCCAACGACCATGCCATGGAAGCAGCCCAAAAAACACTTGTTATTACCGTACAATAATCAAAATTTTAAAAAATGGAACAGAGAATGCCCTTTAAATTAATGAAACAACGACAGAGTTTTCGGTTTGTATTGCTATGCTTAGCACTCACAATTGGTATGCAGTTAAAGGCTCAAATGACTGACCTTGCATTTGCCAACGCAAAAGCACTATACTCGAGTATGTTGGAAAAAGCAAAGAATCCCTTCACCCCCCCAAGAACAACCAAACCAGATGGAAGCTTGTTTCTTGTGCCAGACATTTATGATTGGACCAGTGGTTTTTTTGCTGGAGACCTTTGGTACACTTACGAAGCCACCAAAGATGCCACCATAAAGAAGGAAGCTATAAAATTTACAGAAGCACTAGATTCTTTGAAATGGTTTACAGGTCATCATGACCTAGGGTTTATGTTGTATTGTAGCTACGGAAATGCATACAGGCTCACCAAAGATGAAAAATACAAAGCAGTTTTGATTCAGGGAGCCAAATCTTTGGCATCCCGTTTTAATCCTATTACTGGTACTATAAAAAGTTGGAATAAGCGCACTTCATGGGATGGAAAAACTGTATGGAATTATCCAGTAATCATTGACAATATGATGAACTTAGAACTGTTATTTTTTGCTTCGAAAGTAACTGGGGATACCATGTATCGGCATATTGCCATTACCCATGCACTCACCACAATGAAAAATCATATTAGGGCTAACAACAGTACCTACCATGTGGTGAATTACGATACACAAACAGGGAAAGTGCTCAACCAAGAAACTTGCCAAGGCTATGCCAATAATTCCACTTGGGCCAGAGGACAGGCTTGGGGCATTTATGGTTATACCATGACTTATAAGGAAACGGGGGATAAGCGTTTTCTGGAAACAGCACAGCGGTTGGCTGACTTCTATTTGACCAACCCACGTTTGCCCAAAGACAAAGTGCCTTATTGGGATTTTAATGCAAATCAATCGGGATACACACCGCTCTTCAAATACGATGCTAGTAAATATACAACCATACCAAGAGATGCTGCTGCTGCTGCAATCGTAGCTTCGGCCTTGCTGGATTTAAGCAAATTCAGCGGAAAAAAAGGCATAGGGTATGCAAAAGCTGCCGTTGCAATGCTTCAGTCCTTGGCTTCCGATAAGTATTCAGCCGAACAAGGGAGCAACAACCATTTTATATTGAAGCACTGTACGGGTAGTTTACCACATGGATCGGAGATAGATGTACCCTTGGTATATGCTGACTACTATTATTTGGAAGCCTTATTAAGGTACCAACAATTGAAACATAACAGTTCCCCTTTAATTAACAAATCAACCTCAGCTATTAATAAATAAAATAAAGCTTGCTATATGAAAAGTACATTTAATTGCTCATTCTTGAAAATCACATCGATTTTCTTTTCAACTACACTACTGTTACTTAGCCATTTGTCTGGTTATTCTCAAACAGCGTTTTCTCCCGGTAATCTGGTTTTATTGAGAACTAGCACAGGAAGTACAGGTACTTATGGTTCTCAGGTATTTTTAGATGAATACTCCCCTGCGGGCGTTTTTGCCAGGACCTTAACCTTGCCAATTACGTCAGCCCCTTCGCTTAGTTTGAATAACAGTATACATATTGCTGGAACTACAGGTTCAAATTCCAGTGCTGATGAAGGACGCTTGAGCCTTTCTTCCAACGGGCAATATCTAACTTTTGCGGGATATGCCAACGCAAATAGTTCTTCTGCAAGCCAAAGTTCTTCAATAGGATATCCAAGAACCATTGCAAGGGTCAAATACGATGGTACAACAAGTTTTTTTACCCCATCAACTCTTGCTGCAACGGCAACTGGCAATATTAACATTGCAAATAATAGTCCTACTTTCACTATCAATGCAGCAGGATCTGGAACAATTGCCACAGGACAATACGTATTCGGTCCCGGTATTACCTTAGGAACCACAGTTCAAACAACAACCCCATCCTATACTTTTTCAGCGAATGCCACAGCAACTGGTACTGGCTATAATCTATCTTTTGTAGCGCCTTCTGTTTTTGCAGCAGTAGCAACAGGCGGTACAACATCATCGGGCAGTACTTCTGTAACAGGTTTGACGGTTGCATCTGGTAGTATAACCAATGGCTTATATGTATATGGTACCAATATTGCTGGTGGTTCTACTGTAACGGGTTTTTCGGCTGGCACATTGACCCTTAGTAATGGCGCTACAAACCCTTCTTCTAATCAAACACTATTTTTTACCAATTTCCCTCTTTATGCTGATAGGGTAGCGGCGCGTTCTGCTTTCACTACAGATGGCGCTAACTATTTATTAGCTACTGCTGAGAATACCATCCAATACTATAATAGTAATGGTACAACACCTTCGGGCGTTCTTGCAAACACCACTGGTTCTATTACCAATCTTGCTAATGGAAGCAGTAGTCAACAGGCACGATATTTCTTTCCTTATAATAATAAAATTTACATGAGCAATGGGCTTGGCAATAATAAGCTTGCTGTTATAAGCAACAGCAGCAGCATACCAACAACCGCCACTGCCCCAACCGGCTTTACCTATGCCACTGGTAGTGCAACGCCTTTTAGCCCTACTAATTTATATATCGTTAGCCAAAATGGTACGGATGTATTGTATGTTGGAGAGGTAGGGCAAACTGTAACAAGTAATTCAACTTACCCTTCATCGGCGGTAAGCAGTGGAGCAACTACTGTGACAGTAAATTCTGCATCGGGAATAGCGGTTGGCCAATATGTTTCAGGAACAGGAATTCAAACTGGAACTTACGTGAAGGGGATTAGTGGTACTACTATTACGCTTTCGCAAGCAACCAATCGGGCTATTGCTTCATCTTCAACAGTAACTACATCCGTACTTACTTTTTCAGGTCAGCAAACAACTTCTTCTACCGCTTCAGGGAATACTACTATTTCTGTGGCCTCTGGAACCAATATCGTAGCTGGACAATTTGTAGTAGCAACGAGCGGAGGCAATATCAGTTCAGCTATACCAGCAAACACAATCGTGACCAATGTTTCTGGTACAAACATTACTTTATCCAACGCTACAACTGCATCCCTTTCAGGTTTGACGCTCACGTTCCACTACTATGGAATAAAGAAATATTACTACAATACAACAAATTCCAACTGGGTTGCTGTAGGTGGTTATGGTGTATCCAGCGATCAATTCCAAGGAATTGTGGTATCGCCTCCTTCTACAAATTCAGCGACCATTTATGCAGTAAGGAATGCACCGGCAACTTCAACTACAGCCGCTGGAACATTGATTTCTTTTACTGATGGTGCAGGTGCTACAGCCAACTTCTCTCTTAGCGGTAGCGAGTCTAACCTGAAAGTTTCTACTGGAGGCACTTTTCGTTCATTGGCATTTGCACCTTTTATCTCTACCACCAACTATTATTATAATGGTACTGGTGATGTAACAAGCACATCAAGCTGGGGAACCAATACTGATGGAACTGGAATCAATCCTACCGACTTTACTAGTGTACAACAAGTATTTAATTTAAGAAATGCAGCTTTAATTCCAGCCTTAACCTCCAACTGGACTGTTTCTGGAACAGATTCCAAAATCGTTGTAGGCGATGGTACCAATGCCTGCACCTTCACAATACCTAGTGGATTTACAGTAACAGGAACTGTTGACGTAGCAGCCAATGGAACATTATCTATAGCCAATACGGTTAGCCCAACTTTTGGGATTTTATCCTCGTCTGGAACAGTAACGTATAGCGGAACCGTGGCTCAAACCATTCCTTCAGGTTCATCATTCAGCAATTTGTCCATTACCAATACAAATGCAACTGTATCAGCGGGAGGTGCTTTTTCTGTTTCTACGTCTATTAACATCGCTTCGGGGGCAAACTTGGATATGGTTACTTATCCGCTAACTTTTACCGGAACGACTACATCTGGAACAGGTACTTTGCTTACCCAAAACACATCGGCTACCCCGTTTCCAACTTCTAAGACTTGGAATTTTCAAATCAATTTCAATAGGGCCGCTGGTGGTCAAACGATTCCCACGAACTCCTCAACAACCTTCAATGGTCTAATTATTAGCAACACGAGTGGTACCATTAGCCCTTCGGGTACTTTGACGGTTAACGGCAATCTTGACCTAACCAATTCTGGCAGCACCCTGAACATGCTTACACAGTCACTGGTTTGCGGAACTGGTTTTACCACAAGCGGCAGCGGAACGCTTTATTCGCAAAATGTTACTGGTTCAGGGGCCCTCAACACCCATAACATTGCTCCAGGTCAAAAAACCTTTAATTTCAATGTAGTGTTCAATGGGGCGGCTGCACAAACATTACCTCAGCTCAACCCGATATTCAATAATCTAACGATTGCTACCACAGGTGGGAATGCCAGCGTTTATAATGGAATTGTAGTAAATGGAGTTTTGACCATCAATAGCGGTTCAACATTGAGCGCCAACGGAACTTTCACCGGTACTTTCACTACTAGCGGTACAGGAACTTTTTTAACAGGGGTTACCAATACCAATGCAACCCCATTGCCTGCAACCAATAAAACCTATACATTCCATGTTTCCTATAACAGTACTTCTGCGCAAACCATTGTCGCAGGAACCTACAATGGAAATTTGGATGCTACTGGCGGAAATAGAACCCTTGCAAGCTCCGGGGTTATCACCGTTGCTGGAACTTTTACTGCTGGAAGCGGAACCTATACTACCACGGGAAGTACCCTTAGTTTGGGAAGCACTGCTACCATCCCAACGCTTACTGGTGCTAATTATAACAACCTCGTAATCGCAGGGGGAACGCTTACCGCCCCATCTACTTTAGCAGTCAATGGCGATTTTACAATTAGCAGCGGTGCAACTTTTATTGCCCCTTCCACCAATTTTACTGTTGGCGGCAACTGGAGCAATAGCGGCACTTATACCCATAACAACGGTTCTGTGATATTCAACGGTTCCAACCAAACGATTACAGGGTCTACCAATTTCTACGACTTCACAAAATCAGTTGCAACCGCAGCCACTTTAACCTTCTCATCCGGTGCAACGCAAGGCTTTGCTGGAACCTTGACGCTTAGCGGTGTATCAGGTCAATTGCTCACCCTTGCCTCAAGCACAGCTTCTGTTGCCAACATCAATGTTGCAGCTTCCAACGTAAGTTATGTTGCGGTTAGTAATAACAATAATACAGGCACAAGCATCGATGCTTTCAACTCCACCGATAATGGAAACAATACGGGTTGGTCTTTTGCTCAAGTACCCCCAACCTGGACTGGTACAAACAGTTCAAATTGGAATGATGCCAACAACTGGACACCTGTAGGTATCCCTGCTTCCAATGCAGTGGTTACTATAGCAAAAACAGGTGCTTTTGATTTAGCGATTGAGACCTCGCCTACTGTCGCTAGCCTTACTATCAGTTCAGGAAACAATGTAACCTTGCTCGATGGCAAGACACTGACCCTGAACGGAGGGCTTACTAACGAAGGCACATTTACAGCAGATGAAACAAGCACGGTTACCGTGGCTGGAAATGCCCTGATTGCTGGCGCAGGCACAACTGCCTTCAACAACCTTACAATCAATGGGGGCGCAACCTTATCGGGTGCTGGGTTTAGTGTTTCTGGGGTTTGGACCAAAACAGGTACATTTTCCCATACCTCCGGAACGGTTGTTTTCAACGGAACAGCAGTACAAACCATCCCTGCCAATATTTCTTTTGTTGGTCTATCCATCACCAATACAAGCGCATCCGTAACTGCAGGTGGTGCTTTGACCGTCACCAATAATATCAATATCGCATCTGGTGCAACATTGAATATGGGGTCAAACGTGCTCACATTCTCTGGAACTACCACCACAGGAACAGGTACATTGACAACCCAAAATACTTCATCTTCACCAATTCCAGCAAGTAAGACATGGTCTTTTGCTATCAATTTCAATAACACGTCTGGTGGTCAAACAATTCCGGGAAGTCTTACAACAGTATATAATGGCTTGACTATTAGCAATACAAGCGGTAATAACTCGGCCAACGGACAAATTCAGGTTAATGGTAATTTTGATATTACCAATGCGAACAGTAACCTAAGCATGGGTACGAGTTCGTTTGTGGTTGGAACCTCTTTTTCTACTAGCGGTTCGGGTACACTTTCAACAGCGAACATCACAGGATCGGGTGCGCTCAATACTTTAACAAATGCTGGTGGAACTGGCCAAGTTTGGAACTTCACGGTTAGGTTCAATGGTGCAGGAAAACAAACCCTTCCAAGAGGTACCAACACTTTTAACAACTTGATTATTGCAGCAACGGATACGGTTTCCTTCTTTAATAATACAATTGTAAATGGCGTATTGACCATCAATAGCGGAAGTAGGCTTGCTACCACCACCAATACCTTGACAGGAACTTTCACAACAAGTGGAACTGGTACGCTTACCACGCTCAATACATCATCAACTCCCATTGTTTCGGGTAAAACCTATTCCTTTAATGTGGTCTATTTCAGTACCTCGTCACAAACCATCGTAGGAGGAACCTACAACAATGCCTTGACTGTTTCTGGTGGTAACCGTACGTTCAGCTCAACAGGAACAATTGTTATTGCGGGCGCTTTCACTCCCGGTGCTGGAACATTTACAGGAACAGGTAGCTCCGTAACATTTGCGGGTACAACCACTCAAACCGTTCCAAGTGCTACCTATGCAAACCTCACTATCACCAACACAAGCGCAACCGTTAGTGCAGCAGGCAATATCAGTATTTCTACCAATTTGAATGTCCCAACCAATGCGATATTGGATATGGGTACCTATACATTAGGTATCAATAACGGAGCCTCTACATCTGGAACGGGTACAGTAAATACCCAAAACATTTCAGTATTGCCAATATCTGGGTTTGTTACATGGTCTTTCCTAATCAACTTCAACAACGCAACAGGTGGACAATCTATTCCAGCAGGAACCTATTCCAACTTGACCATCAGCAATACAAGTGGAACCAGTACAGCTGTTGGCAATATCACAGTCTCTAACAATTTAGCAATTACCAATGCAGGAAGTGTGCTCGACATGAACACCAGAACTTTAAATTGTTCGTCAGCTTCCTTTACTACATCGGGTTCGGGTACATTGTACAACCAATTCATTAACAACTCAACTGGAATTAATTCGGGCGGAAATGCAAGGACTTGGTCTTTCACTGTTGTATTCAATGCAACAAACGGTCCTCAAACCCTTCCGCAAGGAGGACATACCTTCAATAACCTGACCATTGCCAATACATCTGGAAACAATGTATTTACTTTTGGCAGCTACACTATCAATGGGGTACTCTCTATTTCCAATGGTTGTACGATGAGTTTAAATGGTCACAACCTTTTGGGAAGTTTCACCACGAGTGGAACCGGAACTTTGACAACTTCAACTACATCTGCTAGCGTATTACCTACAGGAAAGACCTATACTTTTAATGTTTTATATAGCAGTGCGTCGTCTCAAACCATTGTTGCAGGTACTTATAACGGTACTTTGAACGGCAATGGTGGTAATAGAATACTTTCAAATACTGGCACAATTACAATCGGGGCCGACTTTGTTCCTGGTAGCGGGACTTACACTAACACCGGAAGCACGGTTAGTTTTAGTGGAACTTCGGCACAAACAATACCAGCGTTGACATTCAATAACTTGACTATCAACAACAATGCAGGGGTTTCATTAGGTGGGAATGTTACAGTAAACGATGCATTAACCTTGACCAATGGTAATATATCCTTAGCTGCCAACAACCTTACATTAGGTTCAGCCGCAACTATTGTTGGCACCCCAAGTGCAAGCAAGTACATTATTGTGAATGGTAACGGTAGGTTCATCAGAAACGCAGTTGGCAATACCGCAGTGTTGTTCCCAATTGGTACTGCCACCAGCTATGTACCATTGACCATTACCAATACTACTGGCACTTCCAATTTAAGTACTTCAGTTAAATCATCATTTACTAATGCTCCAATTGACGCCAACCAAATGGTTAACCTGGAATGGTCTGTGTTGGGCAGTACGTCCACTACGGCTACTATAGCGTTCCAATTCAATACTGCCGATAAAGCCGCAGGTTACAATGTGGGTACGAATGATTTAGGTATTGTAACTACGGGAACAGTTTATGCAATAAGTTCCATTACAACTGCAGGTACTACGACCATTAGTGGAACTAAAACAGGGGTTGCTATTCCTAGTTCTGGTAATCATTACTTAGTTATTGGTAATTCGGGTGCAGTAGAATCTCCATTCACTACTTGGACCAGTAATTTCAATACCGTTTGGAGCAATGCAGCAAACTGGAGCAATGGTGTTCCTACTATTGGCACAGACCCAATTATTGCTGCTACAAACGCAAGCCCGGTGTTCACAGGAACTCAAACTGTTGGAAAACTTGTAATAAATAGTGGTGCTACTTTAGTGAATAATGGAACCCTTAGTGCAACTGGCTTATTCACCATTAACGGCACCATATCTGGAACAGGTACTACGGTGTTAAGCGGTTCTTCTGCACAATCAATTGTTGGTACTGGAACTGTAAAAAACTTCACCTTAAATAATAGTGCTGGCGCAACAGTTACTTCTGGAAACAATAAACTCAATATTAGCGGAATACTTACCCTTCAATCTGGACAATTCACCACTAACAGCAACGTGGTATTGAAATCTACCAGCATCACAAACAGTGCTACCCTAGCCCCAGTAGGTATTAGTGGCAATACGGGAAGTATTAGCGGTACGGTACAGGTAGAGCGTTTTATCCCTAAAGCTTATCGTGCTTGGAGAGATATGGCACCTGGTGTGTTCAATGCGGGTAGCATCTATAACAATTGGCAAGAAGCAGGTAGTTATGCCAACAACGGTTATGGTTTATTCATTACAGGTACTACTGCTGCTACAAATACCCATGCCGTTGACGCTACAACAGGTCTTGACCAAACCACCAACAGCGTGAAATCTGCCTATACGTTTACCGATGGCACATGGAGTGCAATAACGAATACCAAAACCACCAACTTGAATCCATTCTTGGGTTACCGCTTATTAGTTCGTGGCGATAGAAGTTTTAATCTATACACTACCCCAATTTCTACGGTAGGTACTACTGGTTGGTTGTTGATGAATGCGGCAACTGCCCTTAGAGCAACGGGTAATTTGATTACTGGAAATGTGGTGTACAGTACTTCAGGCATTACCAATACTGTTGCAGGTGCTACCTATAATAGTGCTTCATTTGGATTGAACAGTAGTTCCACTACAGGTTTCAGTTCAGTAGCTAATCCTTATGTGGCTCCAATAGATTGGAAAAACATTTGGGACAATAATAGAGCAGTAAACCTAACGGCCAACTATTACTACCTAGACCCAACTCTTGGTTCTACAGGTGCCTATGTATCTTACAATGCTGTTACCGATGCAACGAGCAATGGTGCGATTGGCAGCCGCAGGTACATTCAAGCAGGTCAGGCTTTCTTTGTGGAAAACAACAGCAGTACTGCACCAAGCTTGACTATAACTGAAGCAGACAAAGCCATTGGTTCGACCAAAACATCCGTTTTTGGTAACGCCAACCACAGCCGATTAACAATCAGCCTGGTGAAATCAACCGGAAGCGAGTTGAAACAAATGGATGGAGCAACTGTGGTGTTTGACCCTGCATTTAGCAACGACTTAGGCAGAGAAGATGCCAAGAAGATGACAAACCCTGGTGAGAATCTATCGATTAATCATGAAGGACAATCATTAAGCATTGAAGGCCGTAAGCCTGCTACTACTGAGGAAAGATTACCATTGAGCTTAAGTCAATTGGCAACTAGCGAATACCAATTAACAATAGATGCTGCAGCTTACAAAGCAGACAACCTACAGTTGTACTTGGTGGATGCTTTCAAGAAGGGTGAAACTTTGTTGACATCTGGTATCAACAACATCAGCTTTACGGTAGTAGGGAATAATCCTGCAACCTATGCAAACAGATTTAGTGTGGTGTTTAAAGCGGCTAACAAAGTAGCAACTACTGCTACTCCGATAGTTTCCAGCAACTTAAGTGTTTATCCAAACCCATTGGTAGGTAAAACCATTACGGTTCGCTTGGGAAGTGAAGCAGTGGCGGGCAAATACGTAGTGAATGTGTATAATAGTTTAGGTCAACAAGTACATACAGGTGTTTACAACTATGCAGGATCTGTGATGAATTGCAAGCTGCCTCAGGCTTTGGCTAAGGGTGGTTATCAATTATTGGTAGTACAAGAAGGTAAGGTGGTAGGAAAGTCTAATCTAATTGTCGAATAAATTAAATGATGGATGGCAACCCATCGTTAGAGGTATATCAATCAATAGGCTCTAGCTTTTCTAAGCAAATGAGTAATAAGCAGTACGGGATGTAACAATCCTGTGCTGCTTTTCTTTAGCCCCCGTCCCCTAAAGGGGTGTTGCGGAGGAGTTTTGCCCCCAGCCCCTAAAGAAATTTTGCCCCCGTCCCTAAAGGGGTGTTGTGGAGAAGTGTTACCCCCCCCCAGCCCCTAAAAGGGTGTTGAAGATGGGTGTTGTAAAGCTGTATTGGCCTCTTGGTCTAAAGGGCAATTTTATTAAGTAAAGTAAGATTATAAGTCGTATGTCTTCTTTTGCCTTATGGTATTTCTTAGATCCTTCCATTTAAAAAAATACCTCCAGAAATTCGTTTATTGCTCTCCAAAAGTTGTTTTACTGCTCTGCAAATTTTTGTATTGCTCTCCGAAAGTTGTTTTATTGCTCTACAAATTTTTGTATTGCTCTCCGAAAGTTGTTTTACTGCAATAAAAGTTCCTCTATCGCTCTCCGAAAGTTGTTTTACTACAATAAAAGTTCCTCTATTGCTTTCTGAAAGTTGTTTACTGCGATAAAAGTTCCTCGGTTGTTCTTCGAAAGTTGTTTTATTGCGCTGCAAGTTTTTGCATCGCTTAATTATTCAATTAACTGTTGCTGAATATTTGTTTACGAAATGGCGTACATTGAATGAAAGTCCTGATGCTGTGTCTTAAACCTGAGATGTAATGCTTTTTATTAGCCGATTAAAAAATCATTTTGGTAGCTCAATGAATGGCCAAACTGAAGTTTATTAATTTTATTCAGAGCAAACACTATGCTTATAAGGTAGCTATCAACGATAAAGATCATCTTAACAATACTATTTGCATAATAAAAGTGGTGAACAAATGTTTTTCTTCTTGCCCCTCGCCTTTGGAGAGGGGTTGGGGTGAGGTTTTACATATTACTGCGTAACACTTTTATGCACCTAAATATAAATAGTGCTTAACCTTTTCAATGTGTGGCTAAAACCCCCGACAAATAGCTCAATCGCAAAGCAGTAAGTACCGATTTTAAATATACAATGAAATTATTAATTTACACCATGAAAAAGATGTACAAAATTATTTGTGTAAACATCATTTTATCCCTCACTAGTTTATATGGTTCCACATCAAAAGCCCAAATAAAACTACCCGCACTGGTAAGCGATAGCATGATTTTGCAGCGGAACAAAACGGTTAAGATTTGGGGTTGGAATATGGATGGTAAAGAAGTAACCATCCAATTTAACCATAAAAAATACTCCGCAAAGCCGGATGCCTCCAAGCGTTGGGAAGTGATGTTGGCAAGTACCAAAGCTGGTGGACCCTATGAAATAAGCATCACCGCTGGCGTTAATTCAAAAACGATCAAGGAAATATTGTTTGGCGATGTTTGGCTATGCTCTGGTCAGTCGAATATGGGTTTTGTAATGCAAGATTTGGCAAATAAATATCCTGAAGAATTAACCAAGACGGAAAACCCTTCTATCAGACAATTCAATGTAGGAAGGCAAATTAGTTTTGTACCCAAGGAAACTACAACAGGCGAATGGAAAAGGGCTTGTCCAGCCAATATCGGTAAATTCAGTGCAGTAGCATACTATATGGCCAAAAACTTGTTTGATAAATATAAAGTTCCCATTGGTATTATCAATTCTAGTTGGGGCGGTACGCCTGCACAAGCTTGGACAAGCGAGGAAGGGCTGCAAGATTTTAGCCATTATCTAGCCAAATTGAATTTCTTCAAAGATTCCACCAAATGCGATTCTGTAACTCAAAGAGACAAATTTGTAACTGATAATTGGTACAAGAAAGTACATGAAAATGACAAAGGGTTTTTACCGGAAGGAAAGTCTTGGTTCGCATTCAACACAGATACCAAAGACTGGAAAACCATGAAAGTGCCGGGTTATTGGGACAATTATGGTGCAAAAGATGTGTTCGGTGTAGTCTGGGTAAAAAGGGAAATAAACCTATCTAAAGCACTATCCGCAGCAGATGCCGAATTGAATTTTGGGATGCTGGACGATGCCGATAGTACCTATTTCAACGGCGTTTGTATAGGCAGTACCATCAATAAATACACATATCGTAAATACAAAGTTCCCAATTCCTTAATTAAAGAAGGAAGGAACGAGATTACTGTAAGGATAGTGAACACAGACGGACTTGGCGGCTTCATCCCAGACAAATCATATTCACTTTTGTACAACCATCAATCGATTTCCTTAGAGGGCGATTGGAAATACCAGATCGGTGCCAAGGTTGATGCAATTCCTTTTTCATCTTTCACAAGGTTGCAAAACCAACCTGCTTCACTTTACAATGGTATGATTGCCCCATTTATCGGGTACGGAATAAAAGGAGTTGCATGGTATCAAGGTGAGTCCAATGCCGCTCTATTTGAAGAATACAGAAAGCTTTTGCCAGCCATGATTTTGGATTGGCGGAAAAAATTTGCCCAAGGCGATTTTCCTTTCTTAATTGTACAATTGGCTAATTATTTACAGCCCAAATCCATACCCGCTTCAAGCAATTGGGCAGGCTTGAGGGAAGCACAACAGTTGACCGCACAAAAAGTCCCCAATTGTGGATTGGCTGTAACCATAGACATTGGCGAAACTTTCGATATCCATCCATTGAATAAATGGGATGTCGGCAAGAGGTTGGCATTGGCCGCAGAAAAAATAGCCTACCATGAAAAAAACATCGCATTCAGCGGTCCAACATATTCAGGTATGCAGATTAAAGGCAACAAGATTATCCTTTCTTTCAGCAATTTAGGCAGTGGGCTTTGGGCAAAAGATACCACTGGGTTGCGGCAGTTTGCCATTGCTGGTGCTGATAAGAAATTTGTTTGGGCAAATGCCACAATCCAAGGTAATACAATAATTGTAGAAAGCGAGGCGGTTCAAAACCCTTTGGCCGTTAGATATGCTTGGGCAGATAACCCCATAGGATGCAATTTGTACAACAAGGAAGGGTTGCCCGCAAGCCCTTTTAGAACTGATGATTGGGAACTTGAAAAATTATAAAATATCAACCATATTATGCTAAATAAAAGGCACATTCTCTTGCTGTTAGCAATTGCATTTTTTCATCTACAACTTTGTTTTGCTCAAACGGATTTGGAAACCATTCCCGCTACATGGTCTCCTGTAAAAGGAAGTATTTCCGTTGACACTAACCACTACCGGTTAGGTTCAAAATCGGTCGCTTGGAACTGGAATGCTGACGACACTTTAAAAGTCACAGCCATAAGATTCAATCCTACATTGCTATCAGACTATAATTTCAACTCCATGACTTTGTGCATGTACAACACTTCTTTCAACGCCAAAGACAGTGTGGTATTCCAGTTTTATGACAAATTCAATCGCTTGCGCTATTTCTTTTCCGTCCGCCTAAATTATAGAGGTTGGTTTGAAGTGGCTAGGAGTTATCGGTATGACATATTCAAACCCAGCAATGCTCCCAGTACTGTTGATTCCATTACGGCTGTTTGCATCATTGCTCCCAAAACTGGTAGCGGACAATTGAATTTTGATAATATCAATTGGATTGATGAAAGGGAAAAATCCCCTCGAACCTTGATGATGCCCGATGCAGTTATCAAAAGCGCCCACAACTATCCTCCTTACGATGACATTGATTTGAATAACCTTACTCCTAATATCCCCATCACCACCCCCACCGCAAGCGAATTGGCAGATTTAAAAACTATAAGAACTTCTTTTTTGTCTGATTTGCCCTCTGCCCCCAATGCTACCGCGTTAAGAAATGCCAATACTTTTTTTGACACAAGTCTTTATAGGGTGAATCAAAACGGTACTGTTAAAGGTAAAATCATTGATGGTTATCCGCAAGGAGCAGGCGGTAAATTCACCAATTTCACCCGACACCTCCAAACCTTTGCCGTCACTTGGTACCGAAAAAACACAGACACAGTTAGCCTCAACAAAGCATTGGTGATGCTGAGGTTTTTGATAGACAATGGAAACTTTGGAGGAGGTTCTTATAAGATAGGCCCATACGACGCTGCTGAGTTATACCTCTCCTTAGCCGCAATGAGCAATGTAATCTATGCAAAAGACACCGTTCTTTACAACGACTTATCCAACTATTTAAAATGGCAATTAAAATTTGGAGCTGCATGGCTCACCCCCGTAGGCTATAGCCCTTTGAATACAGATCAGCTTAGGGAAGAGTTGACAGGCTATTTGGTATATCCATTGTTTATGATTCGGGATTCGGCAATAGCTGTTCAGCATCTTCGGGGTTTCAATCGATTGTTATCCATTTTCATGCAGCCCAACGACGGCATAGAAGACAATCTTAAAGTGGATGGTTCGGTGTTTCACCATACAGCTCATTATTTTAATTATTGCGAACCCATGTTTGCAAGTCTTCCCAATTGGTTGTATCATTTGAGAAATACACAGTTCAAGCCCGATTTCACTACCTATAAATTGATAAGGGATGGGGCATATAATTTCCTTTTACAACAAAACACATTTAGTACCACTTATGGCAACAAAGGAGAGTCCCAACAATCGTCTTTTCGATCGAATCCAAGTAGATTGTGGAGGCTTGCTTTGCTGAGTAAAGACATTGTGGGCAGTAATTATGACCCAAAAGTGGCTTTCGCTTACAATAGGTTGTTTCCCAAAAATCCGATAACGGCATTGCCTGTAACCACTTATCCCGCAGAGCCTTTTCCTTCGGGGTTCTATCAAATGAACTATGGCACGCTCGGGCTTTATCGAAAGAAAAACTGGATGGCAACCATCAAGATGCTCAATACAGACTATTGGGGTTCTGAGTGCGGGATTGTGGGAGACGATGGTTTTAGAAGAGATATTTATAGCCGCTATCTTGCTTATGGGGCTTTGGACATTCACTATCCGGGAGGCTTGGATTCTTCTGGCTACACGTTTGGTAATTATAAATATTACAATGGCTATGACCATAATCTCCCAAATGGAGCCACCACCATTCTATTGGATTTGGACTCCTTAGCTGTAAACGAAAACTATGGAAAGGAATATGCCAACACTGGCTCTTTAGCTGGTTCTTTGAGCTTTTTGAATCGCGACACTTCCTACTCATTCAAAACAAAAGGAGACTACGGATTGAGCGCCATGAGTTTTCAACAAGCTCCTTATAACTTTCAGGGGGGATGCAAGGGAGTAAGGCGCAACACTACTTTTAGGTTCTATAAAAGTTGGTTTGCTTTCGACTCCATCCTTGTTTGCTTGGGTTCCAATATTGCCAATAACGACAAGCTTTATCCCACGGCAACAAGTATTTTCCAACTGACCGATAGTGCCAAAACGATGTATATCAATGGCGTTGCCAATAACCAGTTTCCATATAGTGCCAAATACCAAGGAACGACAGCCTATCAAATCCTGAACCCTTATGGAGCAGGTTATTATATTAGGTCGAGGGATACGTTGCGTATAACGGTAAGTAAACAACAATACGCTTTGCAACAAGACAGCACACCCATCAATTCATCTGGCAATTGGGCAAAAGTGTGGTTGGACCATGGAAAAAACCCTACGAACAAAAGCTACGAGTATGTGGTGCTGCCATCCACAACTGCAAGCGGCCTGAAAAGCTTTGCCGATAGCATGAACAAACCCGCTTCGGCCTACTACACAGTGAAACAGGCCAATGCCAACATGCACTATGTGTTTTACAAACCCAAAAACATCCAAGCATATGCAGTATTCAGGGCTTTGACCAATATTACTGATACTAATAGTATTTTAAAAACTACCAACGATGCCTGCTTTTTGATGGCAATGACTGAAAAGGACACCTTATCGTTGACATTGGTAAACCCCGATTTGAATTTGAAACAATCCTCTCTTCGGTCTAATTTGTTCAATTCATTTATTAAAGAGTCAGTAGCTATGCCCATCATCATCACGCTTAGGGGTAGCTGGTCTTTTGTTTCAAAAGATACTGGCATTTCTATCACTACCAAAACGGATTCTACCACCGTGCTAAGGTTTGTTACCCGATATGGTCTTCCTTTTGATGCTGTTTTGAAAAGGGATTCTGCCGTGTTGTTGAGCATAAAAAATAATCCTCCTAATATAATTGCAACAACCTCAAATAGAGAGGAATACATCAACGTATATCCCAACCCAGTAGGTAAAAACGGGCGTATTTATTTAATATATAATTGTCTCCAAGTTAGGCAAAACGTACAAATTGAAATATTTGGTGAAGACGGGAAAAGGGTGTATTCCCAGCGATTCAATGCTTTAAAAGGGGAAAATAAAATAATGGTTTCATCTGCCAAATTCGGAAAAGGGTGGTGGATGGCAAAAGTGACCAAGGAAAATGGGGTTACTTTGATAGGTAAGTTTTTGGTAAGATAGATGAACATAATTTCACTCATTGAATACTTTATTAGAATGTTTCTTACAGGTGGGTAATCTAAATAAGTTTAAAATATGCAAATGATAAAATGGATTTGCTTGTCGGTATTTTTTTCTTTTTTTACAACTATTTCAAATGCGCAAAATGAAGAAACTAAAAAGATAGAAAATAATGCGTCAGAAGAATTAAGCAAAACCGTTACAGACTTTCAATCAATAGATTCTTCCTTCATGGTTGCAAACAAACCCAATCGCCTAAGAGAAACAGCTTCCAATTTATACGAAAGGAATAATGCGGACTCCCAAATGAAGAACTATGGTTTTATTGATAATGTGAATAAGTTGGGTAAAGCAAACTTTCTAATGTTAGATGATGACTTAAATTTTGCTGTTATCAGGAATAATGTGTTTAAAAAGGTAAGGCAGCCATCCATATCCGATGAAACCAAGGACAACCGAGCTAACGAGCGTTTGGGAAAAATGAAACAAGATGGTTCTTGGGACGACATAGACTATACTAGGAAAGATATCACTACATGGCAGCCTATAGATCACATAAAAAGGCTGAAATCCATGGCATTGGTATATACCGATAAAAGCCAAAAATCATTTAGCAACACCGAATTATACACGGCAATTGTCAATGGGCTTCGATATTGGTATCAGCAGAACCCAACGAGTAAAAATTGGTGGCACAATGATATTGACGCTCCGCAACAATTGGGGGAACTCCTTATAATCTTGCGGTTTGGGTCAATTTCTATCCCCAAATCACTGGAAGATTCGCTGACAAGTAGGATGAACAGAGGCAATATCTTGAAACAAACCGGAGCCAACAAATTAGACGTTGCCATCCACTATCTCTACCGAGCAGCTTTGAAGGAGGACAAATTGTTGCTGGATACCGCGGTGGAACAGGCTTTTCAACCCATTGCTTTTACCCATGAAGAAGGGTTGCAACACGATTATGCTTTTTTGCAACATGGCAGGCAATTACAAATTTCCAGCTATGGAGATGTGTTTAAATCAGGGGAATTGAAAGTGGCAGAAATGCTCTTAGGAACGAGTTATGCTTTGAACGGTGAAAAACTTAATATGCTATCCAATTATTGTCGCAACACCTATTTAAAGTGCATGCGTGGGGCTTTTTCAGATTTCAATATTGAAGGCAGGGGCATCAGCAGGCAAAATATATTGTATAAAAAATTTGAAGCAAGCAAATTGAAAACTGCTTCATTGTTAGATCCTGCCCACGAAGCGGAATGGAAAGATGCTATCGCACGTGTAAGCGGCACACAATTACCATCTTATCATATTCGCCCTTCCCATAACCATTTTTATAGTGCAGATTATACCATCCATACTCAGCCTGAATATTCATTTAATGTCCGGACCGTTTCCGTTCGTACTAAGCGGACAGAGTGTGGAAACGGAGAAAATTTGATAGGTAAGTTTCTTCCTGATGGTTCTACCAATATCCAAATCAAGGGCGATGAATACTATAATATCATGCCCGTTTGGGATTGGAATAAAATACCTGGTATTACATCAAGGGCATACCCTAATGAACAACTCATGGATATTTATTGGGGCGAAACTGGAAGCACGGCTTTTGTAGGCGGCGTATCAGACAGCAGTTTTGGGGCAAGTTGTTACCAGATGGATTATAACGGGGTAAAAGCCAATAAAGCATGGTTCTTTTTTTCCAACGAAGTGGTTTGTTTGGGGGCTGGTATCCAAAGTGCAGCACCTGAAAACATTACCACCACCCTCAACCAGTGTTGGCTTAAAGGATCTGTAGAGATAAAAACCAGCGATGCCAAATCTTTTAAGGCAAAGGAAAATGGAATGGAATTGTATAAAGAGGTTAACTGGTTCTTGCACGATGGCGTTGGTTACTACTTCCCGGAAAAACAGGACGTTTGGATAAGTACGCAAACACAAAAGGGGGATTGGTTTCATATCAACAGCAGTGGCTCTAAATCCATGATAACAGGTGATATATGTAAACTATGGTTGGATCATGGTTTACAACCTGTGGATGTGCGCTATGCTTATGTCGTAATACCTGGAGTAAAAGACAAAGCCCAGCAAGCCATTGCGACTGCGGCAGCATCGGTAAAAATCATAAAAAACAATGATTCGGCACAGGTGGTATTTAACGATAAGCAGGATGTATTGGAGGCCGTTATTTATAAACCCACCTCTTTTTCATGCAATGGGTTTACTATACAAGTAAAGCAGCCTAGTGTATTGATGTTACAGAATTTAGGAAAATCGAATCAAAAAATCTATATATCTGACCCCACACAATTGCTAACTGGTGGCGGCATCACCATGGAGGATGAAAAAAAGCATCGCAAAAAAGAATACGGTTTTCATTTTCCTTCCGGAAATGCGGCTGGGGCCTCACTATCGTTGCAATGTGAGTAACTTTTCTATCCAATGAAATATTAAAATCGGGTCATCATCATTTCATTTCTTGGAGCTTTTCAAAAGTAATTGAATGCACATCGGTTTATCAGAGGGTAAAATTGCAACTTAATTGATATTAAAAAATAAGGTTTTTATGATAGACAGTTTTGAAAAGATACCCGTAAGGATTTCATCCACACCTAAAGAAGGTGTTCGTTTGGCAGCACTCGAGATTGCTAATTTAATCAGGGAAAAGCAAGCGTTGAATCAATTATGTGTACTTGGATTGGCGACTGGTTCTACTCCTATAGGATTGTATGCCGAATTGGTTAGGTTGCATAAAGAAGAAGGTTTGAGTTTTAAAAATGTAGTCACTTTCAATTTGGATGAATACTACACCATCGATAGGGATGCCTTTCAAAGCTATTGGAGCTTTATGCACCGCCACTTATTTAACTACATAGACATCCTGCCCGAAAACATCAATATCCCAAATGGCGAAATCGAACGGGACGTTATTAAACAATATTGCTTACAATATGATGAAAGAATAGAGCAAGCTGGAGGCATCGATTTGCAAGTGCTGGGCATTGGACTAAATGGACATATCGGTTTTAATGAGCCAGGCAGCAGTTTGTTTTCATCCACCCGATTGGTTACACTGCAAAACAGCACCCGCATTGCCAATGCAAGGGATTTTCAGAGCATATCGCATGTGCCACGAATGGCTATCACTATGGGTATTCATACCATTATGAAAGCTAAGAAAGTGCTTTTGTTGGCTTGGGGGAATAAAGCAAGCATTATTGCCAAAAGTGTTGAAGGACCAGTAACCGAGCAAGTTCCCGCAAGCCTTTTGCAACAACACCCCGACTGTACATTTATTATAGATGCGATGGCATCGGTAGAGCTTACCCGTTTTAAATCACCTTGGTTGGCAGGGGGCTGCGAATGGACTAACCAAATGATTAAAAGGGCAGTTGTAAACATATCATTGAAGCTGAACAAACCCATTCTTAGCTTGACAACCAAAGATTACAATGAAAATGGTTTAAGCGATTTGATTGTTGAAAAAGGGGACGCGTATGAAATCAACTTGCAAGTGTATTACATGCTAAGAGATAGCATTACTGGATGGCCAGGAGGCAAACCAAATGTGGTTTTACCAACGCATCCAGAAAGAAGTTCACCTTATCCAAAACGATGTTTAATTTTTTCCCCACACCCGGATGACGATATTATTAGTATGGGGGGGACTTTTATGCGGTTGGTAGAACAAGGTCACCAAGTTCAAGTAGCCTATCAAACTAGTGGAAACATTGCAGTTACCGATGAATTTGTAACTCGTTTCATGGATTTTGCAGTTGGTTTTGAACATCTATTTGACATAGACAGCAACAAAAGCCAAACAATATTGACGGAAGCAAAGGAGTATCTGTCTTCCAAAAGACTACATCAAGTGGATAGTCCCGAAATAAGAGCCATTAAAGGTTTAATTAGAAGGTGTGAGGCCAAGGCAACAGCACGATATGCTGGGTTGGCTGATGAGCAGGTACATTTCCTAAACCTTCCTTTTTACGAAACAGGCACCATTGAAAAGAAACCAATGGGAGAAAAGGATATTGACATCACTATACAGTTATTAAGGAAAATACAGCCTCACCAAGTTTATTGTGCAGGCGATTTGGCTGACCCACATGGTACCCATCGGGTTTGTTTAGATATTGTTTTTGAAAGCATAAAGCGAATTAAAGCAGCAGGCGATGAATGGATAAAGGATTGCTGGGTTTGGTTATACAAAGGAGCATGGCAAGAATGGGATATTGATGAAATACAAATGGCCATCCCCATGAGTCCTGACCAAGTTGTTAAGAAAAGATTTGGCATATTTATTCACCAAAGCCAAAAAGATGCAGTACCGTTTCAAGGAAGTGATACAAGGGAGTTTTGGCAAAGAGCCGAAATGCGCAATGCTTGCACTGCCGACCTCTATGCCCAACTTGGTATGACAAAATATGCAGCCATGGAGGCATTTGTACGTTGGCATTTTTAAATTTAGATTGTTCAGGAGAAGTGATAGTATTAAAATTAATAAAGGATTTATTAATGAACAAGTGTATTTTGAGATTATACAAAAGTGGACAAATGAGAAAATGGATTTGCTTAGTGGTTTTAAGTTCATTCTTCACCTCTTTTTTGGTTGCCCAAAAGGAAGACAGCAAAAAATCGGAAGAGATACATGATGATTTAAGCAAACCCGTTGCAGAATTGGTTTCATTGGATTCAGTTAGGGTCAATCAATTGCTAAAAATTGTTGCCGACCAGCCTCGCGGTTTGGGAGAGCCTGCTTCCAACAGGGCTGCATGGAATAAGATAGCGGCACAAATGAAATACGACGCTTTTATTGCTAAGGTCAATAAGTTGGATATCGCCAATTTTCCCAAATGGGATGAGGACTTGTATTTAGAATACCAAAAAAAAGGAGTTAGAAAAAATGCTGATAAAATGATTGGGGAGCGTACCAAATGGCTTCCTCAGTTGGTGTTTGCGGAATGCCTTGAGTACAAGGGCAATTATTTACCCTCCATTGAATTTGTGGTGAAAGAATTGATCCAACAAAAATCTTGGACCCTCCCTGCTCACGACAAGGGCAATAAAAATTTCGAAGGGAAAGAATATGACGTGGACTTGAACGCCGCCAAAATGGCTACCTTCTTGTCCCAAACCCTCTATTTATTAGGCGAAAAGCTATCTGCCAAAACACAAAACGACATAAAAAATGACTTGCGGTCAAGGATTTTCGATCCCGTTCTACAAACCTATAAAACCAAGAAAAACCATTGGTGGCTAACTACCACCAATAACTGGAACGCGGTATGTCTTTCAGGCGTGACCGGAGCTGCATTTGCTGTTTTGCCTGGTAAATATGAAAGGGCAGTTTTTGCAGCGATTGCTGAACGGTATTCCCGGAATTATCTGGCTGGCTATTCAGACGATGGCTATTGCACGGAAGGATTGGGTTATTACAATTATGGATTTGGCAATTTCATCACGCTTAGGGAATTCCTTTTGGTTGGTTCGGACAATAAGTTGGACTTGTTTCAGGATTCTAAAATGAAGAACATTGCACTATATCCCATCAACCTGGAAATCATCAACCAAGTATGGCCAAGTATTTCGGATTGTAGGGCTGGCTCAAAGCCGAACGAAAACATTCTATGGTATTGCAATAAGAGTGTAGGCTTGGGCATTAAAAAATACAATGAGACCAACATAAACAATCCGGATGACCTTGTTTTTGATGCTATCAAACTCTTTCCTGATAATATTAAATCAATTAATTCCGGCAATAATGTAAAAGATGGCTATCAGATTCGGTCCTATTTTGAAAAGACGGGCGTGTTGATCTGTCGTCCAAAAGATGCCTCGAAAACTGGAGCAATGGGCGTGGCCATCAAGGGCGGTACCAACAACGAAGCCCACAACCACAATGCCATGGGTTCTTATTCTATTGTTGTTGGTAATGAAATGTTGATGGGCGACCCGGGAGGGCCATTGTTTTACAATTCAAAAACCTTCACTAGCGAACGTTATACCCTGTTCAAATCCCTAGCTTCCTTTGGTCATCCGGTGCCATTAGTAGCAGGGGTGCAACAAAGGCCGGGCGAAGAGGCAAAAACAAAAGTGTTGAAAACCGACTTTTCCAAGGATAAGGATGTATTGGTAATGGATATAAGTTCCGCCTATCTGGTACCCACGCTTAAGAAATTAGAAAGGAAATTTATTTACGACAGAACGCAAACCGGCGACCTAGAAGTGACGGACATCTTTGCTTTTTCTAGCCCGCAATTGTTTGAAACAGCCTTGACCACCAGGGCAAAATGGAAACAAATCAACGAAACCCAGCTATTGTTGGAAGGGGAAAAGGGCAAATTGTTAGTGACCATCCAAGCACCCTGCCCAATAAAAATAATTTCAGAAGACATAGAAGAGAGTCAACCCGTTTTCACACGTATTGGCATTCAATTAGAAAAACCACTTGCGTCTGGAGAGGTGAAGCTGGTTTATTCCACTAAATAATCAATTTTAAAAAAGCCAAGAATTCACGAATTCACAAGGTAATATTCGTGCATTCGGGGCAACATCCAAATTATATGATTAGAAAAAGAGTTCGCATTGCCAGTATTACCCTAATCACAGTTACTACTTTTCAGATTGGGCTTTCGTCTTTTGCGCAGCAAAAACCGCTGCCTCAAAATGTTTCCCCCGTATGGGGCTCGGCCAAATATGGCACAACCCAAGCGGCTATTACAACTGCCGATTCTTTAAAAAACAAGAGCCAAATGGCAGTGGCTCAAGGCGATTTTCAGCCAAATTGGGCTTCCCTTAGCCAAAGAAATTTTCCAGAATGGTTTCAGAATGCAAAGTTTGGTATTTGGGCACACTGGGGGCCGCAAGCAGTTCCTTGTTACGGGGATTGGTATGCTAGAAATATGTATGTGGAAAATCATGGAGCTTACAAAGCACACTTGAAAAAATATGGTCACCCTTCTGAATTTGGCTATAAAGACGTGGTGAATACTTGGAAAGCTGACAAATTTGATGCAGATAAATTAGCCCAGCTAACCAAAAAAGCGGGAGCTAAGTACTTTGTAGCTTTAGCGAATCACCATGATAATTTCGATTGCTGGAATTCAAAATACCAACCTTGGAACTCCGTAAACATTGGCCCCAAAAAAGATATTGTAGGGTTATTTAAAAAAGCAGCCACTAAGCAGGGATTACGTTTTGGCGTATCTATTCATAATATCAATGTTTGGGGATGGTACGACCCATGCAGAGGTTCAGATTCCACAGTTACAAAAGCAGGTATTCCTTACGATGGATTGCAAACAATAGCGGATGGAAAAGGAAAATGGTGGGAAGGATATGACCCTTCCGACCTCTATGGGCCGCCCCATAAAGGTGGTCAAGAGGGTGAACAACCTTCTAAGGCTTTCATGAAAAATTGGTTATTAAGGACAAAGGATTTAATTGATACCTATCAACCCGACATTTTGGAATTTGACCAATGGTGGCCCTCCAATATTTGGCGGCAATGGGTGAAGTTCGATGATATTACAGATGCTAATGAAGTGGGCAATTGGGTTGGGATGTTCATTTTACAACATTATTTTAATCAAGAAAGGAAATGGCACAAGGGGGCCGATGAAGGAATCATTACTTTAAAAGGGCTTAAAAAAGAAAGTTTAGGTGCCGCAACGCTGGTATTGGAAAGAGATTACAGCAAAGAAATCATACCGAATACTTGGCAATTAGAAGAGTCAATGGGCGATTGGTTTTATCAAGGAGAAGCGGCCAAATATTGGTCGGCTGCAAGAGTAGTTACCACATTAGCTGAAACGGTATGCCGCAATGGCAATCTATTATTGAATGTCGTTCTTCGACCTGATGGTTCAGTAGCAGGCAATCAAGAAGCAACCTTATTAGAAGTTGGTCGATGGCTTAATACAAATGGGGAAGCCATATATGGCAGCAAACCTTATAAAGTGATGAGCGAAGGCCCTCATCGAATGAAAACCCGTGCCGAAATAAAAGAAGAACATTTGCCCAATACACCACCCGTCTATACGCAAGAAGACATCCGTTTTACTACCAATAAAGGGGCTATTTATGCCATTGTTTTGAGCCAACCTACCAAAGAATTTTCTATTAAATCAGTAGTTGGAGAAAATGTTTCCAGTGTAGAATTATTGGGGAGTAAAGAAAAAGTGAATTGGAAACAAACAAATGATGGTTTGATAGTCCAACCGTTTCATAGTACAATACAAACCGAATTGGCGGTGGTGTACAAGATTAGATTAAAGTGATAGTTGATTGCTTGAATGAAAATGAATATGTATAAATTGGAAAAATTAGTAAAGCACTTAGTGCTCGGAATGGTTGTGTTTGGTGCTAGTTCTATTTGGACAGCGAAAGCGCAAAACCAACTGAAAACACCCAAAAAAGTCTATAAACTGTGGTATGATGCCCAAACTCCAAACAGGGGAGCGGATTATAGTAAAATACAAGCAGGCGGCTTCCCCTATGATGCGGATTGGGAAAACTGGTCATTGCCGATCGGAAATGGTTGGTTGGGGGCAAGCATTTTTGGAAGGGCGGACACCGAAAGGATTCAATTGACAGAAAATACCTTGCTCAACAAAGGGAAATATGGCCTTGGCTCCTTGACCAATTTCGCAGAACTGTATTTGGAATTTAATCATCAGAAACCAGTTGGTTTTGAAAGAGGCTTATCCATTAGCGATGCCATTTCCTACACAAAATACAAACAGGACGGTGTGGAATATTCCCGTGAATATTTTGCCAGCTATCCCGATAAAGTGCTAGTCATCAAGCTAAAAGCAAGCGCAAAAGGGAAACTATCTTTTGCAGTTCGTCCGGTGATTCCTTATTTAAAGAACCCCGATACCACCAAAAATAGGGACTATAGAACGGGTACTGTAACCGCAAAAGGCGACCTGATTACCCTTGTAGGGAAAATGGGTTTCTTTGACATTGCTTATGAAGGTCAATTAAAAGTGACAACCTATGGTGGCACAAAGCAGTCCATCAACGATGAAAAAGGCGAAAATGGAAAAATAATCGTAGCCAATGCAGATAGTGCCATGATAATTGTAGCCGTTGGTACGAACTACAAATTGGAAAGCAGGGTTTTCACAGAAAAAGAAGAAACCAAAAAGCTGGAGGGATATCCCTTGCCACATGAAAAAGTGTCCAACATTATCGCCGCTGCGGCCAAAAAGAGCTTCGCCGATTTGTTGAAAACCCATTTGGATGATTATCATACCTATTTCAACCGGGCGCAATTGGATTTGGGAGGAGCGATGCCCAATATCCCTACCGATAAATTATTGGCAAACTATAAAGCAGGCAACCGCGACCCCTACCTCGAAGAATTGTATTTCCAATTCGGTCGTTATTTATTGATTGCTTGTTCCCGCAAGGGGACTATGCCCGCCAATTTGCAAGGAGTATGGACACAATATGATATATCGCCTTGGACATCAGGATATTGGCATAATATCAACGTGCAGATGAATTATTGGCCAGCATTCAATACCAATTTGGCAGAGATGTTTACGGCCTATGCCGATTACTACAAGGCGTTCAGGGAACAAGCCCAAAAAGGAGCGACAAATTATATCAAGGCAAAAAACCCTTCAGCATTGTCTTCATCGCCCGATGGAAACGGATGGACTATTGGCACAGGGGCAAGTGCGTATCACATCACGGAACCTGGCGGACATTCTGGTCCGGGCACTGGCGGCTTTACCACTAAAATGTTTTGGGACCACTACGATTTTACCCGTGATAAAAACGAACTAATAAATACCGATTACCCCGCCATCAAAGGGATGGGGTTATTTCTAAGCAAAGTGACAAAGCCCAACAGCGAAGGCCTTCTTTTAGCAGACCCTTCTGCATCGCCGGAGCAAAGAGTAAATGGTAATTATTATGTAACAAAAGGTTGCGCTTTTGACCAAGAAATGATTTATGAAAACCACCAAGATTTATTAACTATGGCAAAGATTGTGGTCGATAAAGACAGCATCGTGGGCATAGCGGAAAAACAAATCGGGAAATTAGACCCCATCCAAGTGGGCAATTCAGGTCAAATAAAAGAATATAGAGAAGAGAAAAAATATGGGGAGTTCGGGGAATTCAAACACCGCCACATTTCTCATATGGTGGCTTTATATCCCGGCACTTTGATCAATTCCAACACCCCTGCTTGGATGGATGCCGCTAAAGTGACCCTCAATTTAAGAAGCGACTTTTCAAAAGGCTGGGCAATTGCACACAGGATGAATGCTTGGGCAAGAACGAAAGACGGCGACCGGGCATACAAGCTATTTACCAACTTATTGACCACTTGCACCAAAGACAATTTGTGGGATACCCATCCGCCCTTCCAAATCGATGGCAATTTTGGTGGAACTGCGGGCATTGCAGAAATGTTGCTCCAAAGCCACGAAGGATATATTGCACCGCTTCCTGCACTTACTTCCCAATGGAAAAACGGTAGTTATAGTGGCTTGGTGGCAAGGGGTAATTTTGAAGTAGCAGCCGCTTGGAACAATGGGCAGGCAACTGCTTTTGAAATAAAGGCAAATGTTGGCGGCGTATGCAAAGTGTATTATCCCAATATTAGCAAGGCAACCATTACCGATGAAAAAGGAAAAAAATTGAATGCTACCAAAGAAAACAACGACCTAATTAGTATCACAACCAATAAGGGCAATATCTTGAAACTGACCGCTATTCCTACATACAACAAAGTAGCGTCCATCGATACTTTGATAGCAAAGCAAGTGGATGACAAAACAGTAGAACTCAGTTGGGGCGCATCAAATAAAAACGAACATTTCAAAGTTTACAAGGCCATTGGCAATGCCCCTTCTTACGAATTTGTAGCCAATATTACTGGGGGAAGTTATCTTTTCAAAGTGGGCAATATTGCTTCAATAGGTAGGTGTACGTTTAAGGTTACCAAAGTAGGGGACAATGGCAGGGAAAGTGAAGGCAAATTAGCTTACATCAATAACCAATAATTATTTCATAAAAGTTTCAATAAATCGTAGGAATAATGAAGGTTTCAAGCAAAATATTGTCAGTGGTAGTGGGTTGTTTTCTGTTGAATAGTGGATTGTATGGTCAACAAACGGCTGCCATATATTTAGATTACCAAAAGAACCCGACTACCGCTGTTCTCCCCAATTTTTCCTACGTAGGCTACCATTATGGCGAAAAAGCCATTCCCGATTGCAAGCACTTGAAGGTGTTCAATGTGTTGGATTATGGTGCAATTCCCAATGATGATTTGTCCGATAAAAAAGCCATCCAAAAAGCCATTGATGCGGCTTCTAAAAAAGGGGGCGGGATTGTATTATTTCCCAAGGGCAGGTTTTTGGTGAACGAAGACAATGACGACAAAGAGCAAATTGTTATCTCCTCCTCGAACATCGTACTCAGGGGCAGTGGCAGTGGACAAGGCGGTACGGAGTTGTTTATGAAGAATATGTTGCCACCGAGGGACAGTACCAAAATGTGGTCAACCCCTTCTTTGTTCACCACCAAATCCAATGAAAAATCTACCCAAATAGGGCATGTGAAAGACGGTTTAGAAAAGGGTGCTGACCAATTGTATATGGACAATACACCGGATATTCAGCCCGGCGATTGGATACAGTTGCGGATGAAAAACAATGACCCTGCCTTGGTGCAAGCCGAAATGGGCAACCACGAAGCTGACCCTACTTGGACTTCTTTGGTTAAAGATGGCGTGTTCATCAAAATGGTGTTCCAAGTGAAAAATGTTTCCAATAACCACCTCCAATTGTTTGCGCCCATCCCTTTTGCCATTGATGCCAAATACCCCGTTACCGTATTCAAGTTTGCCCATATTGAAGAGATTGGGCTGGAAAACATCGCTTTTGTAGGCAATTGGCACGACAAGTTCATACACCATCGTTCATGGAAAGACGATAGCGGATTCACCTTATGGAAATGGAGCTGTGTGGTAAACGGATGGGTGAATCAATGCAGGTTTTCGGACATGAATTCTGGTATGACCATCAGCGAAGGAGCCAATATTACTGTGTTGAATTGTTTGGTTTCTGGCAATCCGGGCCATGAAGCCATCAGCAACAATGGAGGCACCAATATTTTACTCGCAAATATCACCGATTCTGCAGGGGAGTGGCATTCCGTTGGGGTGGCTGGTCCAAGTATGAACACGGTCGTTTACAAAGCTTTCTATCCTCCAAGCACCTGCTTTGAATCGCATTCTTCACAACCAAGAAATACCTTGTTGGATGGTGTTAGTGGTGGTTTTTATGACAATCATGCAGGCGGTGCACACGAAAACCTCCCCAACCACTTAGGTAACTTGGTTTTATGGAATTACCACCAGACCAATGCCCCATTCACCCCATTTGATTTTTGGCCATCAAAGAAAAAATTTTGGCGGATACCGGCCCCCATCATCGTAGGGTTTACGGGCGGCACCACTTTTATTCCCGAACAATTACAATATGAGGAATCTAACGGAAAAACAGTTCAGCCTACATCCTTGTATGAAGCACAATTGAAATTGCGCTTAGGAAAATTGCCTGCATGGTTGGGAAAAAAATGATTTTCCATCCCTTTTAAACATTTTTTAAGTTGGCTATGAATGCTTTAATGTTTTACATCCATATGGGATAATGGAATTAGTATGTATTTTATTCCTTTTTATTAGCTGATTTGGAAAATATTGAATCTGGTTTTTTGTATTCTTTATAATGTAAAATGGTTTCGATTTTAAAATTAATTATGGATAATATGGATTTAAAAATTAAGTGTTACTCTGTTTTTTTTATTATTTTCTTTGTTTGCAATTTGTCGTTTTCACAAGCAAGAAAAATTGTAACGCAAAAAGCACCTGAACCTGCCTATAAAAATGCAAGCCTTCCAACGGAAGAGCGTGTAAAAGATTTACTTGAGCGAATGACTGTGGAGGAGAAGGTGTACCAACTTTGCGCAGCTAGATTTGGAGAAGGAGATGAAGTATTTATAACAAGTGGAAAATATTCCAAAGAATTTATTCGTAAACAAATGTCTCAGCATGGAATTGGCCACATTAGTATGCCAACCACTGATATGTTTGCTGAAGATGCAGCAAAGACTACCAATGAAATACAGCAAATTGCAATCAAAGAAACCCGTTTAGGGATACCTACCATTATTAACGACGAAGCCTTGCATGGATGTAAGGGAAAAGGCTCTACTAGTTTCCCGCAATCAATTGCATTATCCTGTACTTGGGATCTGCAATTGATGGGAGAAATAGCTGATGCAATAGTTAAAGAAACCTTTAATAGAGGGGTTAGGCAAGTGCTTTCACCAGTTTTGGATTTGGCAAGAGACCCCCGCCACGGTCGTGTAGAAGAAACTTATGGGGAAGACCCTTTTCTTGCTTCACGTTTTGGGGTAGAATACATTAAGGGTGTGCAACAGAACAACGTAGTATGTACGCCAAAGCATTTCCTGGCAAACTTCGTTGCAGATGGGGGAAGGGATGCTGGAAACATTGCATTAAGTGAGCGCGAATTAAAAGAGGTACACCTCGTTCCCTACAAAGCAGCTATTACAGAGGCAAGGGCAGGATCAATCATGGCTGCTTACAATGAATTGGATGGTGTGCCATGCAGTGCCAATCCTTGGCTTTTGAAAGCTCTGTTGAGAAAAGAATGGGGCTTCAAGGGTTTTGTGGTTTCTGATTGGAGTGGCGTTGTTGGTAATGTTATATACCATCATACAGCTAAGGACAACAACGAAGCGGCCATCAATTGTTCATCTGCTGGGATGGATGTGGAATTACCAAGGTTGAAATGTTTTGTCAATTTGGTTCAATTGATAAAAGAAGGAAAAATTAATGAGACGTCTATAGACGAAAACGTTAAGCCGGTCCTTAGGATGAAATTTGACTTTGGTCTCTTCGACCATCCATTCGTTGACACTGCAAATTCCTTCAAGATGAAGGATGCATTTAGAAAGCTTGCATTGAAAGCTGCCGAGGAAAGTATAGTGTTATTAAAAAACAGCCACCATGTATTACCAATCACGGCTAAAAACATAGCCGTTATAGGGCCGAATGCAGATATACTACAACTTGGGGGATATTCTGCTAAAGGGGTCAAAGGCAATACCCCATTACAAAGCATTAAACAGCTATTGGGAAAAACTTCAAACATCACTTATTCAAAGGGGTGCAACTTAACCGGTGATGATAAAAGTGGTTTTTCGGAAGCTATCACAGTTGCAAAAAAGTCAGATGTATGTGTTTTGGTTGTAGGTGGTGCTTATGGTATAACAGGTGGTGAAACACAGGATAGGGTTGATTTGAACCTGATGGGTGTTCAAGAAGATTTGATAAATGCAATTTCAGCACTTGGAAAGCCAGTAATAGTTGTTTTAATAGATGGTAGGCCTGTAACAATGAAAAATTGGATCAACAGGGTTGATGGTATCGTTCAAATGTTTTTTGGGGGTGAAGAGGGTGGCAATGCTTTGGCTGAAATATTAGCTGGTAATATAAACCCATCTGGTAAATTAACCATTACATTTCCAAGAGATATTGGTCAGGTTCCAATGTATTTGCAACACCGTCCTTATGGTCGAGAGGGTTCAATTGTAGAATATCCTGAGATTTCGAAAACTGCTCAGAACCTAAATGGAGTTGGTAGATATTATCCATTGTTCCCCTTTGGTTATGGACTTTCCTATACAGATTATAAATACGATAGCATTGAACTAAAGAAGTATGAATTCCATACAAATGAAGACGTACATTTATCTATAAACATTTCAAACAAAGGCAAAATGGACGGCTATGAGATAGTTCAAGTTTATCTCTCTCCTCTAGGCTGTAGGATTGCTCAATCAACTCATCAATTGAAGGCTTTTCAACGTGTTTTTATTCCAAAGGGCGAATCAAAAAAGGTTGAATTTACTCTTCATCCTGAAGATTTTTCTTTTTTGAATGAAAAACTTCAACCCGAAAATGGTTTAGGCGAATTCGACTTGTTTGTAGGTACTAATTGTTTAGAAGGTGTGACAAAAAAAATTAGTATCAGATAGTTACCAAAAAGTAGGTGAAAATTATTGAATCCTATTTTTGGGTTGACTTTTTTTAAAACTTATTGTTGATAGACTCCTTTTATTGAAAGGAAGTAGATAAATATGGGAAAGCCGTTTTTGAATAATAGAATTGTTGGAATCATTGTTATTTGCGTGATAGCCACAACGCAGGTGGTAGGGCAGGGGATGCACCCGCTCGCACAGATAAAAAAAGTAAAAGCCGAAATAAAAAGTGGGAACAAAACATACTTGGCCGCCTATCAACAATTGTTGGAAATGGCGGATAGTGCTTTGTTGAAGCCGAACAATGCTTTGAACGATTTTAATGTGCCGGGCAGGTACATTGACTCAACCCTACACAAGAAAAATTCGCAATCGCTACAAATTGATGCTTTCAACGCCTATTGTTGTGCTTTGGCATTTCGATTGAGCGGCAAGTCGGTTTATGGCAAGAAAGCTTGTGAGTTGCTGAATGCCTGGGGCAGCATCAATAAAAAATATTCCAACAACGACGGGTCATTGGTAATGGCCTATTCGGGTGCAGGGTTGCTGAATGCCGCCATTCTGATGCAGCAGGAATCATTGTGGGGCAAAAAAGACCAATTACAGTTTAAGGAATGGGTGAAAAACGTGTATGACAAGTCGGCTTTGGAGATACGCAACCGCAAAAACAATTGGGCAGATTGGGGACGGTATGCTTCTCTTTTATCATCGGTTTTTGTTGGCGATACGGCGGAATTGAACACCAACATTCAGTTGATAAAATCGGACATTGCTTTGAAAATTGCTGCCGATGGTTCGATGCCTGAAGAAACCAAACGAGGCGATAATGGCATTTGGTACACTTATTTTTCTTTGGCACCCATCACCGCCTCGGCGTGGGTGATTTATAATGCCACGGGAGAGGATTTGTTTCACGAAGAAATACAACATGCAAGCCTGAAAAAAGCCTTGGATTATTTGTTGACCTATTCTAAAAGCCCCGACAGTTGGCCTCATTTCCCGCACCCACACCCACCCGCCACCAAAGGAAACCTAGCAGGATGGCCCGCCAATTTATTTGAGGCCATGGGCGATATTTATCAAGATGCCCCCATGAAGGAATACGCCAAAAAATATACTCCCATTATCTATTCCCGCCACCATTTCGCATGGACATTCCCTACGTTGATGCCTAGTTTGCTGGGTGGATATTAGGTTGGATTCTTCAGGATTCGATGGGGAGGGGGATTGGTTTTTCAAAAATTATCCTCTACTAATACCCAATATCGCATAGACAAAAATTTTTTCGTCAAATACTTACCATTTTGTATCGGTTTTCAATCTGTCTTTTATATTTGCGCTGAACTAAATTTTATTAATTATTACAAACTAATTGTATGGCGCTTTCATTATCTCGTTTAGATGTAACAAATTTGAATTACGATGAATTGGCTGAATTGCCAGGCCGTTTGAAAGATGATATTGATAAAAATATCGACAAAGCCAAAATGACCGATCCTGGCTTGAATGATTATTTGTCTGAATTAAACACAAAAGGCACAACTTTTCAAAATGGTTTGGGTAAAGGAGGTGCGAACGACTTTACCGTTAAGGTAGTAGCAAGAGATAAAGTAAGGGATAAAGCCTATTCTACTTTTGTGAAAGCCCTTGAATTGGCTCAGGATTCTGATGATCCGGAGGAAGTAGATGCGGCAACAAGTATTTTAAACATGCTTGATCCTTTTGGGAATGTTCCGAGGAAAAATTTTGAAGCAGAATCTGCTGCGCTTGATTCTATTCTTGATAAGCTTGCTGATTCAAAGTTCAAAGCGCATATAACTAAGTTGGGTTTTGCAAAATATGTAACCAAAATTCAAGTAGCTAATGAGGATTTCAAGGCATTGTTTACCAATAGAGTTGCCGATGAACTGAAGCAACCTGCATTTGACATGAAGGTGGCAAAGAAGGAATTGGTAATTGTATATAATGACACTGTTGAATATATTTTAGCAATGGCAAAAAACAAAAAGAACCCTAACTTGGATACGTTCTTCAATTGTTATCCGTTGTAAATGCAGGTAGAAAATATTTTCAAGATAAATACAACAGTAGAGGGAAATAAATCTTTAAATAGGAGATGAAGCGGCAACAAATGTTTGCTGTTCTAGCTTATTTCAACCTCAATAAAGTTTCAAAACCTTCATTAATTCCTCATAGGTATAATTATATATTGCACAAAACCCGTCAGGTTAAAAAAAATCTGACGGGTTTTTGATTGGGTATCATTGTGAAGCAAAATTTTTATAAAGCCCAAAACTGTTAGTTAAACATAGAATTACTATCAAGAAAAATATTGACCGAGTTCTCGGTCAAAGCCATGCAAGCTACTTGGAGCCGACCGAGTTCTCGGTAAACGCCATGCAGGCTACTTGAAGCTGACAGAGTTCTCGGTTAACGCCATGCAGGCTACTTGGAGCCGACCGAGTTCTCGGTTAACGTCATGCAGGCTACTTGGAGCTGACCGAGTTCTCGGTTAACGCCATGCAGGTTACTTGAAGCTGACAGAGTTCTCGGTTAAAGCCAATCAAGTCCGATTTACGTTTGCGGATGGGGTGCTAAAGACCTGACAGGTTTTCAAAACCTGTCAGGTCAAAAAAGTCGATTAATCGGGAGTTAGAAAGGCAATACCAAAGGGTTAGATTGCAATCCTTTCAACTTAAATAAAATGACATTGAATGGAAAAATTACAACGATTAACAATTTGGACTATTATTCTCAACTGTTTTATAATTGTTGGTGCAGGACATGGCATTGGTTGTATAGGTTTGCTCGAAATAATTGGCTTGTTTAACAAGTTTGATATTGGAACTGAAGACTTTTCACTTTCTTTTTCTGCTTCTTATGATAAATCACTATCTGCAATTTCTTTGTTTGCTTTAATCGGACATATAGCACTTTTAATATCAGTTTTAGCATCAAAAGTTAAGATTTGTATTTGGACGAAAATCATTGGGCTACTATTTTTATGGGTAAGCTTTTTTTATCTTATTCATAATGCTTTTAGCGATAATGCATCTCTTATAGGCTTTATTTCTGGAATTCCATTTATATCTATTTCAATCATTTTAGCAATTAAGGTATTAAAACAAAAATTTCATTCAGGTCTAAAAAGTCAATCGAGTTCATTTTAATTCATATAATCCTATAAAATTTAAACTTTTAGAAAGTATTGCATCAAATCACCCCAAAAGCAAGTTTTAGCTAGTACGATTGCGCAAAAGGGTTCATGTATTACGTTTGCATACTTTGCAACAACCTATCGCTCTATCAAATATTTATTTTCCTAATTAAAATTATTCAATCTTGAAAAAGAAATTCACTTCCTTCCTCTTATTAAGTTCCTTGTGGTGTGCCACAACATTTGCACAATCGGAAACTGCCTCCGTTCGTACCATACAGTTAGATGTAGCTAAAGAAAAAGGCGCTACTGTAAAAGTTTGGCAGGAATGCGTAGGCGCAGGCAGGGCAAACGAAGGGCTTCGTGCCGATTGGCAAGAACAATTGAAACTGGTGAAAAAAGAAATCGGGTTTAAATACCTGCGTTTTCATGGATTACTGCACGATGATATGGGCGTTTATTTCGAGGATAAAAACGGAAACCCCATTTACAATTGGCAATACATAGATGCCTTGTTCGATTTTATGCTCAGCATCAACGTGAAACCCTTTGTAGAACTTTCCTTCATGCCCAAAGCCTTGGCATCGGGCGATAACACCGTTTTCTGGTGGAAAGGAAATGTAACACCCCCAAAATCTTACGATAAATGGGCAGATTTAGTGAAGGCACTTACCCAGCATTTTACAGAACGCTATGGTAAAGAAGAAGTGAAAACTTGGTATTTTGAAGTGTGGAACGAACCGAACCATAAAAGTTTTTTCACGGGCACTCAGGAAGATTATTTAAAAATCTATGATTATTCTGCGAGAGCAATAAAGAGTGTTTCCCAAGAATATCGGGTGGGTGGCCCCGCCACTGCGGGCAATGGTTGGGTAACAGAAACCATCAATTATTGCGTGAACAACCATACGCCTATTGATTTTATTTCTACACATACTTATGCCACCATTAATGGAGTGGTGTTGGATGAAGACGGGAAAAAAGGAAAAATCTTGTCCCGCGACCGTAAATCCATCACAAAAGATGTAACAGCCTCTAGAAAAAAAATTGAAAATTCGTCTTTAAAAAATCTAGAATTGCATTACACCGAATGGAGCACATCGCCATCTCCTTTTGATCCCGTACATGATTCTTACCAATCGGCATCTTTCATTTTAGATAAAATAAAGGGTACAGAAAAAGTGGCCAACTCTATGTCGTACTGGACTTTCACAGACATTTTTGAAGAACCTGGCCCCCGAACAACCCCTTTTCATGGCGGGTTTGGTTTGTTGAATTATCAATCCATCAAAAAACCATCTTATCATGCCTATAAATTTTTGAGTGAATTGGGCGAAACAGAACTTGCTAATTCCGATTCGGCTTCATGGGCTTGCAGGGACAAAAACGGTAATTTACAACTCTTGTTTTGGAATATCACGGTACTAAATAAAAACGATTCTATCAAAAACGATTTGTTGTTCAAAAGAGATTTACCAGCCAAGACAATCGGAAAAGTACATCTTGATGTAGCCAATATTCCCGCAGGGAAATATGAATTGCAAGTGTATAAAGTAGGTTATAAAGCCAATGATGCGTATGCGGTTTACCAAGGAATAGGCTCGCCCAATCAGTTGACCAAAGCCCAAGAAAAACAAATAAAAGATGCCACCAATGGCGAGCCCATTGAAAAGATAAATATTACGGTAGCAAAAAATAAATCCATTACAAAGGATATAGACATGCGTGAAAACGATGTGTATTTATTGAAATGGGTAAAACGGTAGGGGCAACCCTTGCGGTTGCCCTACCCCTTGCGGTAACCTAATCCCATGAGTTAGCCCAATCCCTTTCGGTTGCCAAATCCTCCCTTCCAGCCCTGACAGGTTTTCAAAACCTGTCAGGGCTAAAATACCCCTTCAAGTCTAAAATTACCTGTTAGGTCTTTACAAAACCAACGGTCTAAAAAATCCAGTCAAACCTTTAATTCCTCCCCCAAATAATTAATTATGCTTCTAAAAAGAACTACCGCACGCCTAAAACCTGCGCTTGTCATCGTATTGCTATTAGTGTTCTCCGCAATAGCCCATTCCCAACCCCACTACACCATAGACATTAGCAACCAAGCCTATCCCATCAAAGAGAATTTCCTCAAAATGGGCAGTAATGCCGCGCCCGGTGGAAGTGTATTGTCCTATAACAGTCGCTACTTGACCAAAAACGGCAAACCTTGGTTTCCCATTATGGGTGAAATGCATTATAGTAGAACCAACTACCAAGATTGGGAAGCATCCATATTGAAAATGAAAGCTGCAGGCATTGAAATCATTTCCACCTACGTCATCTGGAATTTTCACGAAGAAAAAGAAGGGGTTTTCAATTGGACTGCCAACAACGACCTACGTGCATTTCTACAACTCTGTAAAAAACACCACCTGTATGTTTGGCTGAGAATAGGCCCGTGGAGCCATGCCGAAATCCGCTATGGGGGCTTCCCCGATTGGTTGGTGAACAAGAAATTGGCTTTGCGCACCAATGATGTAACTTATTTGAAATATGCCGAGCGTTTTATCAAAGAACAAGCCCAGCAAACCAAGGGATTGTTGTTCAAAGAAGGCGGCCCAGTGATTGGCATTCAGATAGAAAATGAATTGGAATTTAAAAAAGATGCCGATTTACAGCACATGATTTCCTTGAAAAAAATGGCCATCACTGCTGGTTTCGATGTGCCTTATTATTCTGCTTTTGCTCAAGGACCCGATACGCAAGACGAATTTTTATACACTATCGGAGGTTATGCAGACAGCCCTTGGAGCAGCAGCAGCAAGAAATTGTTCAAAGCCATGTATTTCATCAAACCCTTGGAAAAAGACAGTGATATTGGTGCGGATTTATTTGGCAAAAGGGATTCTATCATCACCAATACTTACCCAAAAATAGGTGCCGAGGTAGCGGGCGGCTTGCAACCCACATACCATAGAAGAATTGTTCCAAGCCCTACGGATATTGCTGCCGCAATGTTTACCCGCATTGCAGGTGGACTGAACGGCCTTGGTTATTATATGTTTCATGGAGGCATTAATCCAGTAGGTGAAAACACTACTTTGGAGGAGAACCGACTAACGGGTTATCCCAACGATATGGCACGTATAGATTATAATTTCCATGCGCCCATCACATCGATGGGGCTTGCCGACAATGCCTACAACGAATTAAAATTATTGCATTTGTTTATCCATGATTTTGGTAGCCAATTGGCACAAGACAAAGCCATCTTTCCGCAAAGGATGGTCAGGACGCACAATAGTATCGATACGGTACAAGTGGGTGTAAGGATACATGATGATGCGGGCTTTATTTTTCTCAATAATTATCAACGCCATTTGAATTTGCCTGCTGCTAAAAATGTACAAATCCATTTGAAAAACAAGCTTGGGGAACTGGAAAATATTCCCTCCCAACCGTTCAGTTTTCCAGCCAATAGTTATTGTATAATGCCATATCATCTAACAATGGGAAAGGCAGTTTTGAATTATGCCACAGCGCAACCCCTTTGCACGCTACACCATGCCAATAATACCACCTATGTCTTTTTTGCGGAAGACCAATCGGAGTTTTTGTTTAGCGATGTGGCATCCATAAAAAGCACCCAAAAAGTGGTGCAGGTATCCTCTGAAAAAGGCCGATACAGGGTACAGATTCCTAAGGGGCAATCTGCTTTTTTTACGGTTTTCACAAAGGATAAGCAAGGGATTCCAGTAATCGTTTTACCCAAATCAGAGGCATTAAAGGCGAATAAGGTGTCTGTTTCTGGAAAAGATTATTTGGTGATAGCCGATGCCACAGTGTATCAAGATGGGGAAACGTTGACCTTTGAGCAATTGGGAAACAATGGCAATCTGCCTATTTCGGTGTATCCGGATGCTGCATGGATGATATTGCAAAACGATGAAATGAACCTAACGAAACAGTCCGAGGAAAATGGTTTCTTTCGCTATGTATTGGCTGCCAAAAAAACTGTGGAAAAGGGGAAAGTTACGTTGACCCCGATACCTACCACCGTACCTACCGAAACCCTGCAGCAGCACCTTGATTCTATCCTTTCTGTCTATGCCAAAGGCAAAAGGTTTGCAGCCAACCAACCCGGTAGTTTGCACCAATACCATCTGCTCGATTTACCTGACCAAGCCAAATACCAACTAGGATTTAAAGTAGAAAAGAATCAATTGGTGAAAGATTGGGTGGCATCCATAGACTACCAAGGGGATATTTTGGCATTGTACAACAATAAAAACCAACTGATTTATGACCAATATATTGACAAAGGGAGATGTAATATCAGGTTGGGCTATGTGGTAAAAGACAATGTCCCGCTCACGGCACAAGTGCTGCCCATGAAACCCGAGTATGATATTTATGTGGAAGATGCTTATCAGCTAGCCCGAAAAAAAGATTGGATAAAAGCGGGGATTAATACCATTGAACTATTGCCTTTGTATCAGTTTCGGATTGGGATAAAGGGGAAATAAGGAATATTTATTTGTGGATAAAATGAATCTACTAATACAAGGGACAAATTTCAATCGGTTATCAATCATGTTATAGACTATTAGTAGTTTACTTTGCGATATAATAATTATTTAGAGCTTTATTTACCCAGCTTTTTCAAACTTAATTGTATTCTAATGAAATTACTCAATGTTCAATATCAAGATGGCTACACATTAAAGGTGCATTTTGAAGATGGTACAAAAGGGGAAATTGATTTAACCGAATTAGTACAAATGGGTGTTTTTATTCCGTTAAAAGATGTTGCCCTTTTCAAAAATGTTTATAGCACTGGCTATTCCATTGCATGGAGCGATAATCTAGAAATAGATGCCCTCAATGTTTATTTTCAATTAACCAATAAAACCCTTTGATTCGTGCATTAGTGGCGAAATAATTTATCCCGATTCTATTTTAAAATAATTAAATCATTTGTTATGCTTAATACGATTCACGCCTACAGTAGTAAACAATGTTTGCTCCCCATTTTAGGTTGCCTGATTGCAACCTTATCGCTTGCCCAAAAAGCCCCAAAGCCTAAGGAAGCGGCCATTTATCAATCTTTCAAAAAAAATCCCGTGGCCAGCAGGCTGCCCGATTTTTCTTATGCAGGTTATCATTATGGGGAAGATAAACTGCCCACTATCACCAAAAACGTGTGGAATGTGTTGGAAAACGGCGTTAAAGCCAATGTAAAAGAAGACCAAACAAATGCTGTTCAAGCCCTCATAGACAAAGTAGGCAAGCAGGGTGGGGGCGTAGTCTTTTTTCCAAAAGGAAAATATTATTTTAATCTCGATGCTGCCCACAAACAACATTTGCAAATCAATTATAGTCATGTCGTGTTGAGAGGCGAGGGTAGCGGAAAAGAGGGCAGTATTTTGTACAATGCCAACCCATTGACACAATATCAAATTTCGTCTTGGTTGAGTCCGGCTTTTATCCAAACTAGTATAAATCTACAGCACACATATACTTTTTGGGGTATCGATTATCCTGATTCAGTACAGATTACAAAGGCAATTTCTACCAATGCAGGTGTAGCCAGCGATACCATCCAAAAAGCAACCATCATTGCACAGTTATCTTCAAATGCTAAGAAAGGGCAGCGAAACATATCATTGAGCAGCACAGAAAAAATTCATTCAGGCGATGTTATCCTCTTGGGCATGTACAATACCACGCCCGATGGCAACCTCATCAAAGATTTATTGCAACCCATTAATCCCTTTGAAACTTACGAAACGGCTGCTACGGAAGCAGGTAAAATGGCATCACCGTCTTACCAGTTATTAGTGGAGGTAGAAAAAGTGCTGGATAACAAAACCATACGATTGAAACAAACCTTACGCAGGGATATTCCCCTGAAATACCGTCCCGTAGTAGCACTTGCGCCCATGCTTACCGAAATCGGCATCGAAAACCTACGCCTCGAAAGCAATTGGAACGGTTATTATTGTCACCACGGCTGCGACAAAACCGACCCCAAGCAAGGAAAAGAAATGGATTATGGTTGGACAGGCATCAACTTTTGTCGCGCCACGCACAGTTATGTAAATAATGTAGCGATACAAAATTTTACCAATCCGGTTTATCTGTTAGACAGTCGTAATTGCACCATAACAGGGGTAGATATCAGTGGATTTGATGCCCATGCAGGGATAAAAATCTACAGCCATGCCAGCGACAATTTGATCAGTCATATTCGTTTCCACAACAATTTCACCCATGTATTAAGCGGAGAAGGATGCGCCTTCGGCAATGTGTTTACAGATATTGTTTATACACCTGTATCTAAAAAGCCAGGCTATTTCGATTTCCATGGTTTTTCCGACAGAAGGTTTTCGCCTTCAAGCCAAAACTTGTTTGAAAATATCGTTGGATTGCAACAAGTAAACAGTGGCGGAGCGCCCAATTACATGCCACAAACCGCCACCGATAATGTTTGGTGGAATATAGAACTAGGCAGCAACAAGGTGGAGAACAAAGAATTTTTCTATTGTTGGGCTTGGGATAACAAGGACTTTTCCCAAAAGCCATTCACAGAGCATTACAAACAATATCCCAAGAGCATTTTGGTGGGCGTATATGGAAAAGAGGATAAAACCAGCATAAATGGCCAATACGGAGATATGGTTAATCAATGGATTTATGCCGAACAAATGAACAAAGGCAAAGTATGGCCTTTATCGTTGTACGAGGCACAGTTGAAAGGACGGTTGAAGAAAAAATAGTGGCGGGGATAAGAAACAGGTTGTTATTCAGGCTTGATGTGAACGATTTTATCATCCTGCAAAATCACCAGCACCGAGTTTTTCTGTTTTTTAAACTCTATCAGTCTTTCGTAGGCAATTTTAAGCCCTTCTACGATTTTTTTATTGATTTCTTCTTGATTAGTGGGCATGATAATATTTTTTTAGGTTGTAAAATTTAAGTGTATCCTTGATTTCTAATTCTTTTGAGTTTTTTGTTTGGGCAATTAGCTGGTGGTTGCCAAATGAGTTGTCAAAAATTAGAACGGCATCAACTATTTCAAGATAAATGTCAAACAAATTTTGAATGCCTCTTAAATACCTTCTCTCAATAACATCATCAGGTATACTATGTCCACCTTCTGCAACACGAGTTTTTACCCGTTCTTTTGCGAGTTCTACGGTTTGCAACCAAAAAAACAATAGGGTGACTTTATATCCTTGTTGCTGTGCTTTCAAAACAAAGCTTTTGTAAGACTTGGTTGATAGGGTTGTTTCAAATGAAAAATTAATCCCCTTTTGTAACAATTCTTCCATTCTATTCAACATAATTCTACCAGCTTCAAATGAAACTTTTTCAGGTTGGAAAGGTGATAATCCTCTTGCAATCTCGTCTGCGTTTACAAACTCCTTGCAATCCAATGTTTCTACTAAAATGGTAAAGGAAGCAGTAGTTTTTCCAGCCCCATTACATCCAGCGATTACATACAAATTTTTAACTTCCATTGTGGCAAATGTAAGTTCTTGCAACCCAAATCCAATTTGGGTATATTTAATTAGTACGATACTTCTAGTATTTTATAGTGGTGTCTTACAATATCCTAAAGCTATTTATAACCATCCTATATTCTTGCAAAATATAAATTACAGTTGAAAATCCCACTCCTTTATTTCAGTATTAGAATCAATGGAGTATTTTCCAACAACAGAGCTGCATAAATTTTTTGACTAGGCACTACATGGCCACCCCAAATAAACACACATTTTAATCCCCCTTTCAATACAATTCAATACCTCTGTTCAAAGCAGGAACTGCTACTTTCGTTCCGCTAAATGAAATAGGATTGTTGTAGATTGAATATCTATCGAATCATCCTCATAAACGATTGCCGAATGATGAGAAAAATTTGTTTGTTCCAGTTGATGTTATTGTGTATAGGTGTATTTTTTTCGCATGCCCAAACCAATTATTTCTACAAAGGATCTGGCAGCATCTCCACCACCACTAACTGGGGTACAAACACCAATGGCACAGGCACAGCTCCTGCTAATTTTACCAATGGCGATATATTCAACCTTAGAAATGTTGCCACCATTCCCACTTTAACTGCTAATTGGACAGTTTCAGGTACAAACTCAAAAGTAGTAGTGGGTGATGGCTCAAATACCTGCACGCTTACCATTCCTAGTGGCTTCACCATAACAGCCACAATAGATGTTGCTAATAATGCGACCCTTTCAATTGCCAATGCCACCAACCCTTCGTTAGGAAACCTATACAGTGGCAGTACGGTCAATTTTAGTGGTTCTATTTCGCAAAACATTCCTGCAGCTAATTTTTTCAACCTTACTTCTAGTTCTTCAGGGGCAAGGGTTTTGGTGAACGGTGGTACTATTGGAATTGCTGGCGCATTTACCACTGGTACAAATAGTTATACCAACACGGGTAATACGATTACTTTTAATGGTACTACGGCTCAATCAGTTCCTGGCTTTACTTTTAATAATCTAACTATTCAAAATACCAATGCAATAGTTTCTGCAAGTGGTGCCATAACTGTAAACAATACCTTGAACATCGTTGCGGGAGCTGTTTTGGATATGGGAACGAGGGCTTTTACTTGTGGCACCACGTTTAGTAGTGTGGGGACTGGTACACTTGCAACTGGGGTTTTAAATAGTTCGGGAGCAATCAATACCAATGGAACTGCACGTACTTTCAATGGTACGGTAATGTATAATGGCAATGGCAACCAAACCTTGCCCCAACAGAATAACACTTTCACCAACCTGACAATAGCAAATACAGGAGGTGTTGCTGGCTTGTTTGCTGGTACAACCATCAATGGTTTATTGACCATCAACAGTGGATGCACTTTGAATGCTGGTGGAAATGCCTTGTCGGGCAATTTTACTACTAGTGGTACGGGCATTCTAACAATTGGAAACACAAGTTCAACCCCAATTACAAGTGGACTTACTTATTCATTTGATGTTTATTACAATAGTTCCTCATCACAAACCATTGTTGGAGGCACTTATAATGGTATTTTGAACACTACCGGAGGCAATAGAACATTGAGTAGTACAGGCAATGTGGTGATTTCAACATCGTTTATTCCGGGTGCAGGCACTTTTACTTCAACTGGAAGCACTGTAAACTTTGCAGGGACATCATCTCAAACCATACCTGCGTTGAATTATGCCAACCTAGTCATCACAAATGCAACCAATACTATTTATACGGCAGGGAACTTGTCGGTGTCGAGTAGTATCAATATCCCAAGTGGGGTGGTTTTAGATATGGGGAGCAATCAATTGACGGGTTCTTTTACTACCTCAGGCACAGGAACTCTTTTAACTGCTTGTACTACAAATCCATCCATATCAACAGGTAGGACTTTTTCTTTTTCGGTTAAATATTATGCTGCTACAGGCGGACAAAGCATTGCAGGTACTTTCAACAATGGAGTTACCATATCCAACACAAGCGGCATTAATTCGGCAGCAGGAGGTATTACCGTAAACGGAAATATTGAATTGACTTATGCAGGTAGTACTCTGAATATGGGAACTTCTATTGTTACCTGCGGTACACCTTTTACAACAACTGGTTTAGGAACATTGTCCACGCAATACACCAGCGGTTCGGGCGCATTGACCACCGGCGGCACGGGCCGCACTTGGAATTTCAAGGTGGTTTTCAATGGTGCTTCGTCTCAAACACTGCCACAGGGTACTAATACCTTCAAAAACCTTACGATTGCAACAACGGGTGGTGTGGCAGGGTTATATGGCAGCATTATAGTTACCGATACGCTTACTATCATTTCAGGAAGTACCCTCAACGCAGGAACAGCTACTATTAGTGGAAGTTTCACTTCTAGTGGCACTGGAACATTAACAACATCAAATACAAGTTCTAGCCCCTTGCCTTCAGGCATCAGTTATCCGTTTGATGTGTATTACAACAGTGCGTCATCCCAAACCATTGTTGGAGCCAACTATAATGCTGCATTGAACACAACAGGTGGTAACCGAAGCTTTAGTACTACAGACACTGTTTTTATCAACAGCACCTTCACAACAGGGTCAGGTACTTTTTCTGCCAACAATAGCACCGTTTGTTTTTCAGGCAATAGAACCTTGCCTAGCATCTCTTTTTATAATTTGGTTATTAGTTCAGGTACTGCCGGTACACCTACATCCTTAACTATTTCCAATGACCTTACTTTATTGTCTTCGGCTATTTTCACTGCACCATCAGACACGCTGAAAATTGGTGATGACTTTACAAACAACGGCGTATTCAACCACAACAATGGAACAGTACATTTTAATGGCAGTAGCCAACATGTTTATGGCAATACGACTTTCTATCATTTTACCAAATCGGTTTCCGCCGCCGACATCATTACTTTTCAATCCAACGCTACACAATCTATTCTAGGCAAATTGACTTTGAAAGGTTCATCTGGCAATTTGTTGTCAGTTTATGCAAGTTCTATCAACGCACAAGCAACCATCAATCCTTCAGGTGTAAGGGATGTAAACTATGTGGCCGTGAGCGGAATGAACAATACCAATGCTGCAATCATCACTACCACCAATTCATTGAATTATGGCAACAACACCAATTGGAGCTTGGGAACGGCCAACGCTACGGGCGATCTGGAAGCTGTCCCTTCCACATGGTCTTGTACCAAAGGGTCGCTGTTAGTTGATACCAATCATTACCGCTTGGGCTATCGCTCGGTAGGGTGGAAGTGGAAGGCAAACGATACCTTGAAGATTACGAGCGTTGGCTTTGATTCTACTTTATTGTTCAACTTCAATTATAATACCCTGAACCTTAGCATTTACAATACGGCTTTGCGGAACGATAGCATTCAATTCTTGTTCTATAACAGAAATAAAGTGCTGCGGTACTCTTTCTCCGTTCGGCTGAATTATAAGGGCTGGTATGAAACCATTAGAAGTTATCGGTACAATATGTACAAGCCCGCAGGTTCCTCTACGACCGATTCGCTAATGACGGTTTTTATTGTTGCGCCAAAATCTGATAGTGGTCAATTGGATTTTGATCGGGTCAACTGGATCAATTCAAGACAAACCACCCTTATGACCTTGATGATGCCCGATAGTATCATAAAAACAGCAGGAGGTTATCCATCTTATGATGATAATACAATGTTTAACCTAACCCCCAATATTCCCGCATCAATTCCATCCAATACCGAACTAACGGAATACAATGCCATCAAAACATCCTTTTTGAACGACTTGTTAGCATCTGCTGTTTCCGTTGTGAATACCACCAACGTAAATGCGGCCAACACATTCTACAACTCCAATAATTACATGCTCAATAGCGATGGTACCGCAAAAGGAAAACCTATCTTCGGGTTTCCACAAGGTGCTTCCGGCAATTTTGTTTCGTTTACCAAATACTTGCAAGTTTTCGCCTACAAGTGGGCGTTAGACAATACAGATACGGTTAGCCTTAATAAAGCCTTGGTGATGCTGCGCTATTTTTTAGACAATGGCAATTTTGGCGGCGGCTGCTACAAAATGGGCTTTTATGATGTATTAGAGTTTTATACGGCAGTAGCCGTAATGGCAGATAAGGTGTATGCAGCTGATACTACTTTATATAATGGGTTAGGCGATGCTATAAAGTGGCAATTGCGGTTTGGAGCGGCTTGGATGCCTGCTTCGGTGTATAGCCCTTTGACCACGGACAATCTAAGGGAAGAAATTACTGGCTACCTAACTTATCCCTTGTTTTATCAAAGGGACAATGCGAAGGCTATTCAGCATTTAAAAGGGTTCAATCAGTTGCTTAGCACCTTTATGGCACCTAACGATGGTATTGAAGACAATGTAAAAGTGGACGGTGCGGCCTTCCACCATGGGGCAAATTATTATGGATATGTAGAACCCTGTTATTCCAACCTCTCTAATTGGTTATTTCATTTGCGCAATACCCAATTTAAACCTGATGCGCTCACTTACAAACGCATAAGGGATGTGGCCTATCTCTATTTCTTGGAAGAAAATACCTTTGAATCCACCTATGGAAACAAGTGTGAAGCTAGTAGTTCCACATTCAATTCAACAAAGCTTTCACGGTTGGCGCAGTTAGGTGCAGGCATTACCGGAAGCGGGCCCGATTTCAAGATTGGTTGTGCCTATAATAGGTTGTTCCCTACAAATCCTAATCCCGATTTGCCTATAGCTACTTATCCAACAGAGGATTTTCCATCAGGATTTTATCAATTGAACTATGCCACTTTAGGCATATACAGACAAAAGAATTGGCTATCCACCATCAAGATGTTGAGCCAAGATTTTTGGGGTTCCGAATGTGGGTTGGTTGGCGACAATGGCACTCGCAGGGATATTTATAGCCGTTATTTAGGGTATGGCAGCATTGATATACAATATAGTGGTGGTTTTGATTCCTCTGGTTATACGGCAGATGCATATAAATACACCAATGGCTACGACCATCGTTTTCCCAATGGTGCAACTACTATTGTGCTACCCATGGATTCATTGGAACAGAACGAAAATTTCGGCAAAGAATACGGCAATACGGGTTCCATTGCTGCATCCTTGAGTTTCAACAATCGGAAAACAGATTTTGCATTTAAGATAGGCGGCGACTATGGGCTTAGTGCCATGAACTTCCGGCAAGCACCTTATGGGTTTCAAGGAGGCTGCAGAGGCGTGAAAAGGGATACCAATTTCGTATTCCAGAAAAGCTGGTTCGCATTTGATTCCATCCTAGTTTGCTTGGGTTCGGGTATCAAAAACAAACAAACCAATTATACCACTGCCACCAATATTTTTCAATTGACAGACAGCGCACAAACTCTTTACATCAATGGAACGGCCAATAGCACGTTTAATTATAAAGCCGATTTTAAAGGAACAGGTCCATATAGGTTAATATCCCCTTACAATACAGGGTATTACATCAAATCGAACGATTCCTTGCATATTGCCGTAACAAAACAAACCTTTAATCTCGACATCAACGGAACACCCCAAACATCCACTGGCAATTGGGCAAACGTTTGGTTGGATCATGGCAAATCGCCTGTGAATAAATCCTATCAATACGTCATCTTGCCTTCCACCACGCCTGCTGCACTCAATCAATTTGCAGATAGTATGGCCAATCCAAGTTCTGCTTGCTATACAGTAAAAAAAGCAGATTCGCAGATGCACTATGTGTATTATAAGCCGTTGAAGATCCAAGCTTATGCCATTTTTAAGCCCCTAACCAATTATACTGACACTGAGAGTATCATTAAATCTGTAAATGATGCTTGCTATGCCATGTGCATGAACGTAGGAGATACAGTAATGAAATGCACGTTTGTAAATCCTAACCCCAACCTGCAAACAAGCTTGGTTACCTCACCGATTGTTGCGGGTCAGTATGTAGAAAAATCTATCCCGACTGCTTTGACCATTACGCTGCGGGGACCTTGGGCTATACAAACTGCCGATACCAGCGTTCGTATTTTAACAACCACCGATTCCACCACGATTGTTGTGATCAATACCCAATATTCCCTTCCCAATGATGTGGTTTTTGTCAGGCTAAAAGTTCCTGAAGCACCTACTATAGATTCAGTAATTGGCGGTAATCAACAAGCTATTGTTTACTTTACCCCTCCTTCCAATAATGGTGGGGCAACGATTACCAATTATACTGTTACACCCTATATCAACGGTTTGTCACAAACCACAAGATCAGGAACAACTAGCCCCATAACCATTACTGGACTTACTAATGGAACGGCTTATACCTTCACTGTTTTTGCTACCAATCTTGTGGGTAAGGGCGTTGCCAGTACAGCTTCTTCTGCCGTTACTCCTGCAACAGTTCCAAATGTGCCAAACATTGTTTCGGTTATTGGAGGCAACCAACAAGTAACTGTTTCGTTTAATGCGCCTTCCAGTAATGGAGGGGCTACAATTACTAGCTATTCGGTCATTCCTTATATCAATGGTGTTGCACAACCAACAACAACGGGTTCTGCAAGCCCAATAATAGTTACAGGTCTTACCAATGGCACCACCTACACATTTGCGGTGTTTGCCACCAATAGGGTTGGCAACGGAGCAATAAGTTCAGTATCTTTTTCCGTAACCCCTGCGACTGTTCCTGAAGCCCCAACCAATGTATCAGTTACTAGTGGAAACCAACAAGTATCCATCTCCTTCACAGCACCCTCTAGCAATGGCGGTGCTTCCATAACTAATTATACCGTAACACCTTATATAAATGGTGTAGCACAAGTCACTACCATTGGAGCAACAAGTCCGATAATAGTCAGTGGTCTCACCAACGGGACAGCTTATACGTTTACGGTTTATGCAAGCAGCAGTGTGGGTAATGGTACAGCAAGTGCAGCATCATTAACTGTTACTCCTGCAACAGTGCCAAGTGTGCCGACAAATGTTTCTGTGTTAGGCGGTAACCAACAAGCAACCGTTTCATTCTCCCGGCCCTCCAACAATGGTGGGGCCTCCGTCATCAATTATACTGTCACTCCTTATATTAATGGAATAGCACAGGCTACTACAAGTGCCACATCAAACCCAATATTAATATCGGGACTAACCAATGGAATAGCATACACGTTTACGGTTTATGCTACCAACAGTGTGGGCAATGGGGCGGAAAGCGCAGCAACTTCGGCTGTGACTCCTTCTAATAATTACACTTGGACTGGAGTCAGCAGCTCCAATTGGAACGATGCCAGCAACTGGATACCAACCTTACCTCCATCAACTGCTTCAGTCTTCATTTCAAAAACTGGTTCCAATGATTTATCAATAGAAACATCACCTACCGTGGCAAGTCTCTCCATTGCTGCTGGCAATAATGTGAAATTATTAAATGGACAGATACTTACTTTAAATGGAAATTTTAGTAATAGTGGGTCTTTTAATGCATTAGCTACAAGTACAATTTTAATTGCTTCGACAGATACTATCTCAGGTACTGGAAATACACAATTTAATAATTTGACGATTAATGCTGGTGCTATCCTTACTCTTGGAACAATAAGTATATCTGGGACAATTACCAATAATGGCACATTTAATACCACTAATGGATCTGTAACTTTTAATGGTACATCAGCTCAGAAAGTGCCAGGTGGTACTTATTCCTATTTATCTATCGCCAATGCAAGTGTTGCTGATACAGCAATAGGTAATATCACTGTTGCAAATGGAATTAACATCTCAAAAGGTGCTACTTTAGACATGGGTGTCTTTCAACTTGTTAACAATGGTCTCCAATACGTACTATCAACCACTAGGGGGGGACTTCAAAACACAACATCAGTCACGGTAGGTGCTAATTCCAATATAGGAGTAGGTCAACAAGTAAGTGGCAGTTTTATCCCAGATGGCACAGTAGTTAATTCAGTATCTACTGCTGTTGTAGCAACCACCACCACCTCATCAACTGGAGCAACCAACCCTATAATAGTTGCAAGTGCTACTGGAATCGTTGTTGGGCAAGCCGTATTAGGCAATAATATCCCGGCAAATGTTACTGTGACAGCGGTCTCTGGAACTTTCATTACTTTATCAAGTGCACCTACTGCAACCATAACTGGAAACATCACATTTAGTGTAACTAATCTGACCTTATCACAAGCAGCTACTGCTGCAAATGGTAATACAGGTATTTACTTTTTAGTCTTCGGTGCTGCCACTACTGGCACAGGGACGCTGAACACCCAAAATACTTCTACTACACCCATCAATTCAGCTAAGGCATGGACATTCACTGTTAATTACAACAGTGCTAGCGGGACACAAACAATACCCTTGAACAGTATATTTTATGGACTCACTATCAACAATTCATTCGGTAATGTAAATGCTGGCAATAACTTCTCTGTTTATGGCAACTTAGCAATTCCAAATGCGAACAATGTGCTTGATATGAGAACTGCAGCACTGAATTGTATGTCTTCTGCCTTTACCACCAGTGGTAGCGGAACCCTGATTACGCAAAACTATACGAGTGGTTCAGGAGCAATCAATACCAATAGTATTGCGCAAACTTGGAATTTTACCGTGGTCTATGCTGCCACTTTAGGCGGACAAACACTTCCAAGGGGAGTGCAAACATTTAATAACCTCACCATTGCTAATACTAGTGGCGTGGTTGGTTTATTTAATTCAATTATTGTAAATGGGGTATTAACCATCAATACTGGTTCTATATTAAATACTGGTGGTGGTGCAACTTCTACAATTACAGGTAATTTCACAACAAGTGGAAACGGAATCTTGCAAGTTGCCAGTACGGTTGCATCTCCTTTGCCATCTGGAAAGACTTATTCATTTGAGGTTGATTATGTAAGTAACAGCGCACAAACCATCGTTCCAGGAAATTATTCGATATTGAATGCATCCGCTGCAAGTTCTGGAAATAGGACGCTGCCAACAGGTAAAATAGCTATCTCTTCTTTATTTGTACCTGGTACAACTGGAACTTATACTATTGCATCTGGAGATACTTTAAGTCTTGCTTTTACTGGTTTACTTAATGCCACTTTAGGTACAAATGCAGTTAATTATGTAAATCTTGCTATTACAGGAGGAACAGTAACTGCTCCAACTGAATTGACAATCTTAGGTTCGTTAAATATAAATGGTGGCACATTCGTTGCGCCTTCTGGCTACTTTAATGTTGGAGGCAATTGGACTAATACGGGTGGTAGCTATTCAGCAAATGGTGGAACGGTGATATTTAATGGCACATCGCTACAAACCATAAGTGGGATAAGTAGCTTCAATAACTTAGTTATAAACAACCTAAGCGGTGTTACTTTAAATGATTCCTTATACCTCACAGGAACGCTTACACCAACATCCGGTACTTTAAACACCAACGGACTATTGGTTTTAAAATCAACTGCAACCAGCACAGCCCAAATTGCCACAGGAACTAGCAATTATCTCAATGGAAATGTAACAGTAGAAAGATTTATTCCTAATAAAACAGCTCGCAAATACTCCTTCGTTGCTTCTCCAATCAGCCAAACCATCCGCAATACTTGGCAAAAACAGATTTACATCACAGGTTCTGGCAATGGTGGACAACCTTGTGGCAACACCTCAGGCAATGGCGGCAGTACCGACAGATACAATAGCAACGGATTTGATAATACTTTATTGAATACCCCTAGCATGTACACATATCAGGCTACTCCCGGAACAAACGGTAGCCGATGGGTAACGATTGCTAACACTATTTTCACCAATATAGAAATAGGAAAAGGATATAGGGTGAATATTAGAGGCAATAGAAACAGCACAACTGCCAATTGCAACAACCAATTAAATTCAAATATCCCGAATGCTCCTGAAGCAGTCACGCTTTCTACTTACGGTAATGTAACCACGGGTTCAGTAACAGTCAGCTTAAACAATCCTGCAACGCATCGCTACACTTTATTGGGCAATCCCTATCCCAGCACCATCAGCTTTAGTGCTTTGTACGCAGGTAACAGCACAAGTATCACAAATAAAATGTGGACATACAGTCCATTTAGCAATGGCAGCTATACCACCTACTCAAATGGTTTAATAGCCAATGGAGCAACTGGTTACGATAACACTAGTGGCGATTACATTGCAAGCGGTCAAGCCTTTTTCGTTGAAAGCAATCCTTCAAGCAATGGAAGCATCACTTTTCAGGAACAATATAAGACTTCAGGGCAAATACCCAATGTTCGGTATTTCGGTACTGCCAACCAACAATTAATAAGAATATCCTTGCAATCCAATGATAGTACCCGATTAGATGAAGCAGTGGTTCGATTTAATAGTTTTGGAGCAAAGCAATATCAAGCAGATTGGGATGCAGTTTCTTTTGGTGGCGGCGCTCAATCTATCGCTGTGATTAAGGCAAATAGTCATTTATCTATATCAACCTTTCCTGAAACCACTGCAACCGATACAATTCCATTAGTTGTGAAAAGCAATCAGTCAGGTTCTTTTAATTTGGCGTTTTCTAATTCCATTGATTCAACAGTCTTTGTGACATTGCTTGACCAATTTTTAGGGACTCAAACCCAATTTGGTTCTCAACTTACTTATCCCTTCAACGTTACTTCCGACACCAATAGTTGGGGTGACAGAAGATTTGCAATTGTGCTGAAAAAGCAATCAGTTGTTTTGCCTCTTTCATTTGTTCAAGCTTCAATTCAGATATTAGATAGATATCCTTCTATCAAATGGAAAACAAATAGAAAGGAATTAATCAAAGAATTTATTGTAGAGAAATCTTCAAATGGTGTTGATTTCAAAACTTTATATAGAACAAACCAAACTGAATTTATTGATACTACTTTATTCTCCGGGTTGGCATATTATCGAATTGCAGCCCTACAGAAAAATGGAGAAATTGGCTACAGCAATATTGTTAGCATTCGGCCATCAACAATGGAACAACCTAGTTTTCAGTTGTTTCCCAATCCTGTGGTAGGTACTAATGCGCAATTGAAATTGATACATGTGGAGGCAGGAAAATACAGATTGGCAGTTTGTGACAATTTAGGAAAATCTGTTTTAGAAACAGCGATTGTTCATGAAGGAGGCACAGCGGTTTATCCTATTTTGCTTAGACCATATTTATCAAAAGGCATGTATCAAATTAGAATTCAAAAGCAAGGTGAAGTGGGAATTATTTTTCATCAAAAATTATTTATGCCTTAATATTTTTATGTAATTAAGAAAACTGCTGCAAGTTTGCAAATAATCAATTGCTGCTAATTATAAACATGGATCAAACAGGTTTTTAAAACCTCTCAAGTCTTTAATAAATCTTACTACTAATTTTACTTTATGCGATATATTTTACCATTATTCATTCTATTCCATTGCTTTTTTTCGTTGCAAAAAACATTTGCCCAAGCAGACCTTGAAGCTGTGCCGCTAACATGGTCTAGTTCTAACGGACAATTAGTAGAAGATACCAATCACTACAGACTAGGAGCCAAATCGGTAGCATGGAATTGGACAGCAAATGATACATTGAAAATAACCGATATCAAGTTTAATCCTTCCTTACTGGCAGACTATAATTTCAATACGCTGGATATTGGTATGTACAATACTTCTTACCACCCTACGGACAGCGTGGTCATCCAATTGTATGATAAATTCAAGCGACTTCGTTATAATTTCACTGTTCGGTTGAACTACAAGGGCTGGTACGAAATCATTCGCAGTTATCGATATGATATGCCCAAGCCCAAAGGCGCGCCCACTTCAGTGGATTCTATTACTACGGCTTTTATCATTGCACCAAAAACGGGAAGCGGTCAATTGAACTTCGACAATGTAAATTGGATAGACGATCGAAAAACAACGCCCATTAGTCTGATGATGCCAGATAATATCATTAAAACTGCCAATAGTTACCCGCCTTATGATGATAAAACACTTTATCTCTTGTCTGCAAACATTCCGCTAAATACCCCTACCGCAACTGAGATTGCAGATTGGAAAAAAGTGAAAACCTCCTTTTTAACAGATATGCCCGGCGCACCAAGTACAGCAGCTAAAACCAAGGCTAATTCCATTTTTACTACAAATGGCTATATGATAAACGCAGACGGAACCGTAAAAGGCAATCCCCTTTTTGCTTACCCACAAGGTGCCGGCGGACGATTTACGGATTTCACACAGACGCTCCAAACTTTTGCTTATACTTGGTACAATAAGAAAAGCGACACCGTCAGCTTAAACAAAGCAATCATCATGTTGCGCTACTTGCTCGATAATGGTAATTATCCTGGGGGTTGCTACAAAATAGGGCCTTATGACGCTTTGGAGTTTTATACTTCTTTGGCTGCTTTAAGTGATATCATCTATACAAAAGATACTACGCTTTTCAATGATTTATCTAACTATGTAAAATGGCAATTAAAATTTGGTGCTGCTTGGATGCCTCCTTCCATTTACAGTCCATTGACAACGGATAACTTAAGGGAAGAAATCACTGGTTATTTGGTGTATCCTTTGTTTATGATTCGGGATACCGCAACGGCTATTCAACACCTAAAAGGGTTCGACCAAATTCTATCCATTTTCATGCAACCCAATGATGGGGTAGAAGACAATGTGAAACTCGATGGTTCAGTATTTCACCACCAAGCCAACTATTACAATTACACTGAGCCGCTATACAGCAGCCTTCCGAAATGGCTTTACCATTTGCGCTATACCCAGTTTAAGCCATCTTTTACTACTTATAAATTGATAAGAGATGTAGTCTATAATTTCTTTTTGGAAGAAAATACATTCAGTACCACGTATGGCAAAAAAGGCGAATCGCAACAATCGTCCTTTAAACCCGCCCCTAGCAATTTGTGGCGATTGGCATTGTTGAGCAATGGAATAATCGGTAGTGGTTACGATCCCAAAATAGCGGGTGCTTACAACCGTTTGTTTCCCAAAAACCCTGTAGCCGCATTGCCTGTTTCAACCTATCCTGCCGAATCTTTCCCTACCGGATTTTATCAAATGAACTATGCCACTTTAGGAATTTATCGAAAGAAAAACTGGTTATCAACAATTAAAATGTTCAATAGCGATTATTGGGGTTCAGAATGTGGTCTTGTGGGCGACAACGGGCAAAGGCGCGATGTATATAGTCGGTATTTAGCTTATGGAAGTATGGATATTCAATATGCTGGCGGGTTGGATTCGTCAGGATATACCTTTAATAATTATAAATACAACAATGGCTACGACCATAATTTTCCAAACGGAACAACTACTATCGTTCTTCCTTATGATACCTTAGCTTGCAATGAAAACTATGGGAAGGAATATGCCAATACGGGTTCCATTGCTGGTTCATTGAGTTTTCAAAACAGAGATACGGCTAGTTCCTTTAATACCAGAGGGGAATATGGCTTGAGTGCCATGAGTTTCCAACAAGCGCCTTATGCTTTTCAAGGAGGATGCAGAGGGCCAAGACGAAATACCACTTTTAAGTTTCAAAAAAGCTGGTTTGCTTTCGATTCTATTATTGTTTGTCTAGGTTCTGGTATCAGTAATAATGACAAGTTATACCCAACTGCAACAAGCATTTTTCAATTGACTGACAGTGCCAAAACCATCTATATCAATGGTGTGGCCAATAAAACATTTCCTTTTACTGCCAATTATCCAGGCAATACGGCTTATCAGTTGATTTCCCCATACAATACCGGGTTTTATATAAAATCAAAAGATAGTCTGCGTATTTCCGTTAGTAAGCAACAATATGTTTTACTCCCCGATAGCATTCCTACTCCATCATCCGGCAATTGGGCAAAAGTGTGGCTTGATCATGGCAAAAATCCCAGCAATAAAACCTATGAATATGTAGTGATACCATCCACAACACCTGCTGCCTTAAAACAATTTGCCGATAGCATGGCTACTCCTGCATCTGCTTATTACACTGTAAAACAAGCCAATGCCTCAATGCATTATGTATATTACAAACCTAAGAATATACAAGCCTTTGCTATTTTTAAAGCAATTACTAAAGTAGCTGATACTGTCAGTTGGGTGAAAAGTGCCAATGCAGCATGTAACATAATGGTTGCAGAAAAAAATGATACTATGCAATTGGCGATTTCCAATCCTGATGTGAATCTACAAACTACTACTATTCGTTCGAGTGTATTAACTGGCTTTATCAGCAAATCTGCTGTTACACCTATTACCATCATCTTAAAAGGAAAATGGTCTTTCCTTTCAAACGATTCTGCCATTTCTATAACAGGAAAAACAGATTCAACAACCACATTAAAAGTGATGACCCAATACGGATTACCTTACGATGCAGTATTAAAAAAAGATAGCAGTATTATACTCGATATTAAAACGGTTGCGCCAATTTTATCACCCAATAATGTGATTAAAAACGAAAAATTGTTAGTTTTCCCTAATCCAGTTTTGCAAAGTCAGGCTTTGCAAATAGTTTATACATCCGTTCAAGAAAGAAAAGAAATGCTATTGGAAATAATTGCAATGGGCAGTGGCAAAAGGGTTTATTCCAATAAATTCAACGCAAAAAAAGGGGATAATAAAATTGCTATATCAACAGAAATATTGGCAAAAGGAATTTATTTGGTGAAAATTTCGGGGGGCAATTCACAACCGATTATTACAAGGTTTTCCCGGTAGGGGCAAACCTGCGTGTTTGCCCACAAAATAAAAATTCGTAGGGGCAAACCCTTGTGGTTGCCCCCAATACCGCAACCCACCGTGAAATGGCAAAATGGTAGGGGCAATCCCTTGTGGTTGCCCAATCCCCGTAAATTCCCGTAAATCCCCGCGAACCACAGCGAAAGGGCAACCACAAGGGATTGCCCCTACGTATAAACCCCGCAAACCCCACCGCGTAAGGGCAACCGCAAAGGATTGCCCGTACATAAAATAATAAAAGGTCATTATGAAAAGAATTTCGATTGCATTAATCCTATTGGTAAGTCTATTATTTGGGAAAGACAATATCGCCCAAGTTCGAACCCAAACAAACATTGGCGGCGATTGGAAGTTTATCAAACAAGCGGTAACAACATTTCATCCCAAAACCGATGATTGGGAAACCGTCACCATTCCGCATACTTGGAACATCAAAGACGGACAATCTGGCAATGTGGGCGATGAATGGGACAATGGCCAAGGTTTTTATCGTGGGCCGGGCACCTATTACAAAATGCTCAACATACCAGAAAGTTATTTAGGCAAACGCATTTTCTTACGTTTTGAAGCGGTTAGTCAAACCGCAGAGGTATTTGTTAATGGTCAATCAGTAGGCAAGCATGAAGGTGCCTTCAATGCATTTGCTTTTGAGATAACCAAATTCGTGAAAAAAGGCGAAAACGAATTGTTGGTGAAAGCCTCCAACGGTTACGACAAAAACATAGCACCGCTAGGTGGAGATTTTACTTTGTTTGGGGGTATCTATCGCCCAGTTTCGTTGATTGTGCTAAATCCAGTTTGTATTTCGCCACTAGATTATGCATCTCCAGGGGTGTATGTGAAACAAGAAAAAGTGACGGATTCCAGAGCGGAATTGGAAGTGAAAGTGAAATTATTCAACCAAAAGAGTAGCCCCTCAAAATCCAAAGTCAAGATTTCTATTTTAGACAAGGAGAATAGGGTAGTGGCTTCGTCCCAAGCAACTATCAGCATTAAGGAAACTGATACCACATCATCCATCCAAAAAATCAACATCAATAATCCGCATTTGTGGAATGGATTAAAAGATGCTTATTTATACACCGCATTTGTGGAAGTTATTGAAGGGAAAAAAGTATTAGACACTTTAACTCAAAAAATTGGTCTGCGCTATTATAAGATTGATGCAGAAAAAGGATTTTTTTTAAACGGAAAACCCTATAAGTTAGCCGGCGTAAACAAACACCAAGACTATGAAGGCATGGGCTGGGCTGTAACCGCTGACAAACAAGAAGAAGACATGCGATTGATAAAAGAAATTGGTGCGAATGCGGTTCGTTTAGCCCATTATCCGCATCCCAATTATTTCTATTCGCTATGCGATGCAAACGGCTTGGTAGTTTGGGCAGAGTTGCCGTTGGTAAACAATATCACAGGCAGCAAGGAGTTTGCAGCAAATGCAAAACAGCAATTAACGGAATTGATACGTCAAAATTTCAACCATCCTTCCATCTTTTTTTGGAGTTTGTATAACGAAATGGGGCATAGGAAAACGGACGATCCACAACAATTAATAACAGATTTAAACGCTCTTTCCCACGAAGAAGATCCTACCCGCTTAACCGTAGCCGCTCCCAACCATATTGAAAGAGCTGAAAAATCTATCCCTGATGTATTGGCATTTAATTCTTATCCGGGATGGTATGGCGGCAATCCAAATGGGATGGAAAAGAAATTGACGGAATGGAATGATGCCATCAACAAAAAAGGTATCGGAGTAAGCGAATATGGCGCAGGTGCAAGCATCAACCACCACCAACAAGGCATGACGAAAGGGCCTGTAACCACCAGTAAATGGCATCCCGAAGAATGGCAGGCAATCGTACACGAAGCCAATTACAAGCAAATAAAAGAAGCCAATTTTGTATGGGGCTCTTTTGTATGGAATATGTTCGACTTTGCTAGTGCGGGCAGAAAAGAAGGGGAACAACTCGGTACCAACGACAAAGGCTTGGTAACCTACGACCGCAAAACCCGAAAAGACGCTTTCTATTTCTACAAAGCCAATTGGAATCCCGAACCGATGGTGTATATAACAAGTAGAAGACACTTAGTTCGGGATACAGCTTTCACAGATGTAAAAGCCTATTCCAATTGCAGCAAAGTGGAATTATTGGTAAATGGAAAAAGCCTTGGCAACACAACTGAAGACAACCATGTGTTTATCTGGAAAAACATCCAACTTATACCTGGGAAAAATAAAATAGCTATTAAAGGAATAAGAGATGGCAAGGAATATTTGGATGAATGTGAATGGGAATATGGGGGGAAATAGGAGGGAAGTAGTGGAAGATTGATTGAGAACTAGTTTATACAATACCCTTAATGTTAGAATGTGCTAATAAACATTATAACGTTAGGGGTATTTTTAGTTTGTGTTTTTTAACCAAGATACTATAATAGAAATTTTCTAATGAACCAAAACCTTTATAGCTAAGCACTAACCTTGTTTCTATTTTACACCAAATCTATTTCTAAATTGCCTTTACCAATTGAATAATCAGTTGATAGTTATGCAATGTTTATCTTAGCGAATGCCAGTTACAAACTTGCTAATTAATTAGACACGAGTGTACTACTTCGTTGAAGATTCACGTCTGCTGGGAGTTGGAAGTGTAATAATGATTTGCTCTTTTAATTTGCTTTGGAAGGTTTGAAATTGTATTTTTTTCTGATGGCTTCCATATCCTGCTTTAATATGTCATTGTGTTGCCAATACCTTTCGCTTAATTTTTCCCTTATCTCACGCATCATTTGAACAGCGTTTAACCCTTCAATTGGAGTAGGAGTTGCATTATTGTTATTCATTGTTATTAAGTTTTAAAATTTCTCTTGGTGTCCTAATTTCTATCATTCGCTACTTCAGACCTGACAGGTTTTCAAAACCTGTCAGGTCTTACCACGTGGTATCGCTAAGTTCTTGTCCTAATTAAAATTTTCTGCTTGTTATCATTTCTTTACACCAAATCTATTTCTACAATGTATTTACCAATTGTATTCTTAGCTAATGCTGTAACAAGAATTTTTTTAGTTTTCACCATACATAGTCCAATTTAATCTTATGGTAGACATCTTTTTATATTCTTCAATTTTGGGAATAATTGATCTTCTATGTTCTGAACCAAGTAAAAAAACGGCTTTGTTATATTGATTTTCTTTGCTGTAATTGTAAATGTTTTGAAGCATTGCGTTTTCTCGTTTGTCCTTTGCCTCTATTTGAAATAATTTATAAGAATTGTGTAATCTTTCATTATCTGGTTCTGATTCTAAAATCCTTTTTTCTATCTCTATCTTTTTATTTAAATAGTCTATAAACGCATCACTATTGAGATACTTAAAACCCTCATGAATCATCAATTCATCTTTCTCGTTATCTAACTTAATATAATCCTCGTGTTTAAAGAATGAAAAGAAGATAGAATCAAATTCATTTTGGTATTTTGATATTTCTTGACTTGTATCTAAGTCTATAGGAATAATTTCAACGTCATGTTTTTTTAAGTATCGATTAATTGCTTTGGATTCTACAGTACTTTGAGTTTTAGTCAAATAAAATGCATTAAAAAATGAAGATGGGATTTCATCAAAAATCACATCAGGATTTATGGACTTAATAATTTTATATAATTCATCGGAATTACATTTTCCCTTTTCAATATGTACTGTACCAATAAAAATTATATTATGCATGCTGTTTTATTCTATTCTTTATATTTTTTTCTAGCTTACATGTTCTGCATGTGGCTTCGCTAAAAAAAAATTACAAATATGCAATAACTCTAAATTTACTCTCAAACTTGATAAAAATACTCTAAGCGAATTCACATACGAAATGCGTGTGCTTGCAAATATAGATTATAGCGAGTAACGTGGACTAGCTTGGAAGAACTAATCGAAGGTCACAAACTACAAGCTTGTGCTAGCTGGTGTAGTCGGAAACCCAAACTACAAAACATCAATAAAGCAATATTTGCCAAAATTTTTGTTTAATGGTTAATTGACTTTTATGCTAATAGCATCGTTATTTATGCTATTAGTATATAGAATTATGCCAATAGCATAGTCAATTATTCTAAAAGTATAGTTATTAATTCCAATAGCATAGTTGTTTATTCTGATAGCATAATTATTTATCCTAATAGCATAGTTTTTCTTGCTAATGGCATAGTTTTTTATGCTAATAGCATAAAATGTTTTGCTAAAACAATAAATATCCTACTTTTATTGCCAAAAAAGTATATGACCCAAAAGAAGATGCCCCATTTGGGCAGTTTAATGGACCAAAAAATTTACGAAACACACAACACGCGTAATAGCATTGGCAAACTTATTGGCAAAAGCCATCTTACAGTGTTTGGCTACACCAAAGAAGCCAGTTTGCAATGCCGTATTTTATGGGATTTGAGCCAAGCACTTAATTTCGATTTTTTCGAACATTTAAGCAAATGCTTAGATCTGAATGGTAAGTTTGAAGATGAAAATATAAACACGGAAAAAAACATTTCAAAAGATACAGCTATAGCTAACCTGCAACAAGAAATAAGCGATTTGCAAAAAGAGTTGGCAATTTATAAAGAAATAGTTTTTAAAAAATTGGGGTGAACCTATACGGTTTTATAAACCTTATAGGTAGGCTGTACATAATTGCCTTGTATGGTTTGGGAAATTTTCTAACATCTATCAATCATTTAAAATTGCATTGGTTAATAGCCCATCCCGCAGAAACAAGGCATGCGCTGTCGCTACCAAATAATCAATAACACGTTTGAGAATTGTTCCAATCAAATATGTGCTTTCTGTAAAGCCTACTTTATAGGTTTTGTAATATTGGAAGATAGTGTTGAAGAATTTTGCGATTAAATTAAGCAAATTGGGATTGCAAATCCCATTTATCAGTTTAGGCGAGATGCCCTTTTGAACTTGTAGCCCAGCTTATGGCTTTAAACAATAGAATTTCTTATGAATTAATCGTACTAAGAAACACATTGCCAGATAAATTGTTTAATTGATTCATGATTCCGCCTATGCTGATTTTCCCATTTGGTAGCTTGCTTTTATAAGAATCAATTTTTTACTAGCCCGCTTATATAAAAAGACATCATTCGCACATTGCCCATTCATTTTTCTTGGTGTGCGCAACCGTCCTTTGTACACTTGTTGCGCCTCTTGCATTCCTTCAAATAAAAATTCCGTTTTACGGCCTTTCATTTATCCCCATTAATGTGTGGTTTATACACATTAGATGGGCTAATTCTTCCAGAGCGGTAGGTGTTCATTTAATTTAGCCCACTCGAAGGATATTCATCTGTGTGGCCATAATTATGATTGATGGCATTCAGTGGTATTAAAATAACGTATTGAAATATGAAAAAAAGATTTTTTACAATTGCGATAATATTATTAGCAACCAAAAGCTTATTTGCACAAATGAATAGACTAAGTGAACAGGCCGGTAATGTGGTGAAATCTACCACTGACAACGAAGGGGTAAGCTTCGAGCTAAGTAATGCCCATGCCCGCATCATGGCTTACAATGCCACCACTATCCGCGTTAGGATGAGCAAAACACCGTTTATAACCGACGAATCTGTGGCTATTGACGACCTCAAACCCAAAGGGCAGCTAAAGTTGGCCAAGCAAACGGCCAACGTAATGGAGTTTGAAACCGATTCTCTTCGCATAACCGTACAAACACATCCTTTTAGGGTGGCGGTGTACAACCATGCGGGGCAATTACTTTGTGGCGACGAGGCCAGCTTGGGTGTAAGTTGGTTTGGTAATCAAGTAAGTTGTTACAAAACATTGCATCCCGATGAAAAATTCATTGGCCTTGGCGAAAAAACTGGTGACATCAACAGGCGAGGCAGTTTTTTTCAAAATTGGAATACCGATGCTCCCGGTTATGGCAACAATGCAGATCCGCTATATGCCACCATTCCATTTTTTATTGGTATTCATAGCCATTTGGTGTATGGAATTTTCTTTGACAATACCCACAAGTCCTATTTCAATTTTGGAGGTGGGGCCGATGAAGAACTGTTTCATTTTGGTGCCGATGATGGGGAAATGAATTACTATGTTTTTGGTGGCAGTACAGTTTCTGCCATTCTTAAAGATTACACCCAACTTACAGGCCGCACACCCATGCCACCATTATGGAGCTTAGGCTTTCAGCAATCCCGCTGGGGCTACGATAGTCAGGAGCAATTAATGGAAATTGCTCAAAACTTCCGGAAAAAAAGAATGCCTGCGGACGTTATCGTAAGCGACATCAATTATATGGATGCTTACAAGGTATTCACTTGGAGTAACAAGTTTCCAGATGTGAAGGATATGCTATCGCAAATGAAAAGCATGGGGTTTGACATGGTCACCATCATAGACCCAGGCATCAAAGTAGAAAAAGGCTATGCAGCTTACGAAGAAGGGTTGGCGGGAAATCATTTTGCTACCTATCCTGGTGGTAAAACCTATATAGGACATGTTTGGCCAGGTCGATGCCATTTTCCAGATTTTACCAAATCACTTACGAGACAATGGTGGGGTAAAAATTTTCAGGAACCGTATATCAACAAAGGGGTAAGGGGTTTTTGGAATGATATGAACGAACCAGCAGCATGGGGCAGGGAGTTTCCTAACCTTATAGAATTTGGAGAAGGAAAAAACAAGAAAACGCTATACACGGTAAAAAATACCTATGGCTTGCTTATGGCTAAAGCCACTTACGAAGGCACCAAAAGCGGCATGAACGGCCAACGCCCCTTTGTACTTACCCGTGCTTCTTATGCGGGCATCCAAAAATATTCCGCACAATGGACAGGCGATAATGTGAGCAGTGATGAGCACATGCTGCTAGGTTTCCGTTTGCTCAATAGTATGGGCGTGAGCGGTATTCCATTTACGGGAATGGATATTGGGGGCTTTATGGGCAATCCTTCCCCCGAATTGTTTATCCGATGGCTAAGCCTAGCAGTATATAGTCCCCTGTTCCGCAACCATACGCACTTTGGCTATAACTACCGAGAGCCGTGGTTGTTTGGGGAATACAACACCGATAAAATAAGGACGGTGCTAGAAAGACGTTACCAATTGCTGCCTTATTTGTACAGCAGCTTTTACCAATCAAACCAAATTGGACTTCCCATCAACCGCATGTTACCCATTGAATATACCCACGATTCAAAGGTTTATGACACCAAATTTCAAAACCAGTTTCTGTTTGGCGAAGCTCTATTGGTTTGTCCAGTAGCCTCCACGCAGCAAAGTGTGGAAGTTTACCTGCCAGGCCAAGAACAATGGTATCGCTTGTCAGACGATAAGTCTTATAAAGGAGGAGCAGCCCACTGGGTATCAGCACCAATTGAGCAACCGCCCGTTTTTGTAAAAGCTGGTGCCATTATCCCCATGCAACAAACCATTCAGCATACCAAAGAAAAAGGCGATGGGGTACTTTATGTACATATATACAAGGGAATTTCCGATACCAAAACGGTGTATTACGAAGATGATGGAGAAACCTATCAATATACCAAAGGTGTTTATTATCAACGGGAAATGAGCTATAACGCTCATTCTAATACAGTTATTTTAGGTAAAAAATCAGGTACTTATTCTTCTAAATTCAGTAAGGTAAAATTGATACTTCATGGTTTTGAAAAGTCAGTATCAGTGGAGAGGGTATTAGACGATTCGGAGATGGTGTTACCGCTCAATTGATTTTTTTAAGGGGGGGATTTTTATGTAATAACGTCTAAATGACAATGAAAGCGACAATAGTGGAATGAAACATGCATTTGGAAATTTGAGTAAATGCGTAAATACCGAGAAAATCCATATTATCGTGCTAAATCACTTTTGAATATTTTAAATGAATCTTTATGAGCGTTATCGAATTAAAAGCCTACGATGTTCTAAAATTGTATTTTAAAAATGAGGAGGATGCTAGAGTTTTGGTTGATTATATCGACACCAAATCTAAAGAGACATTGTCTAACGCAAATGCGGCAACCAAAACCGATATCAAAGAATTGGAGTTAAAAATAGAACAAACACGATTCGACCTAATGAGGTGGACATTCTTACCCTTTATAATGCTGGCTTTGATGATTCTAGGATTGTACTTCAAACGATAATCGTAGCAGGCAGGGTAGAATTAACGTTACTAGTTCAAATAAAACGCCCCTCCCAATGTTGTTGGAAGGGGCGTTTTTTATTGGTTCAATATGGAAACTTTGATTCTTTTCATTTCCTTCTAAAGGCTTGAACAAGTCTATTCTATATTATACTGTAAATAAAAATGCGGACTAAATTAAAACTAGACTTCCGTTTTAATTTGTCCGCAAAATTGTTGGGTGTAGTACAATAACAATATTCATTTGCTTATCCCATTTCTTTATAAGGGTTCTTTAGTTTTTTAATCACAATTTCCACACGCCTGTTCTTAAATCTACCAATTGGGTTATCACCCCCATTGTTGGCCAAATTTTCCACCTCAATTGGTAAGCTACTGCCAAATGCATTAATCTTCATTCTTACGTTATTGATGCCATGTGCTTGGATATATCTTTTGCACACCAGCGATCTAGCTTTGCTCAATTTAAGATTATAGGCTTTAGATCCTTTACTATCTGTGTGGCCATTGATTTCGATTAGTGTAGATTTTGCAGGAATCTTTTTCAATTTCTTAATCACACTATCCAAAAATTCTTTGGCATCGCTATTTAAATTGGTTTTATTAAACCCAAAAAATACTTTAGTGCTTTGTACCGTTGTAACGCTATTGCTACCATCATCAGATTTGGTTTTTTCTAAACACACATTAAATGCATAAGATGTATTTTCTTGTATTGACGCTGCAGTGGCAAGGTTAACTTCCTTTTCTGAATATCCTTTTTTGAAAATAGTGATACCCATAATTGAATCGTCTGTTACATCTGTGGTAAATTGTCCATCAGCACCAGTAGGTATAATGTCAAACTTATTGGAATTGAGGGCACTGTTCACGGAGATATAAGCATGACCTAATGGGTGATTATCCTCACAATCTTTCACTTTTCCCTCAATATGAAGCTTGTATTTGAATTTGCCTTCATTGGCAAGAGTGTAAGTGACTACACAACAGTTATTCGCACGAATGACGGCACTATCTACAGCACCAGAAATTTTTGTAATGGCCGTGTTGGTGTTTTCCCCAAAATTTTCGATGGCCAACCTATTGTTTTTTTCGGTTGGAGTGGTTCGTTTATCTTTCTTTTTTATGATTTCTTTCCCTTTAACTAAGTCATGTTTGATTGCTTTTGATACAGCAACACTACCATCTTCGGATCGGAGGTATTTATTATCTAGTATGGAGGTGTTAATTGCTGATGCTGTTACATAGTTATTAGCGTAACTCATATCAGCATTAGATATTTGGGAATAGCTGGAGATAAATGCCATTAGGCCCAACAAAGAAAATAGCGTCTTCTTCATTAATTTTTAGTTTTGGTCTATAGTTTAGTTAAGTGTAATGGTCTTGTGAAGTGCAGTTTTAGGCAACACCTCAGAAAGTGATGTTGAAACAGACACAATTCAAAAACGCAAGCCACTTAGATTGATACAATTGCATCATTATAATAAACGGAATTTTTGGGCATTTATTGTGTAAGGTTCTTCTAACGTAAGAAAGGATTACCCGAAAAAAGACATTCAGCAAGTTGGGATAATTTCTCGGAATAATGGCTTTTGCTCGGATAACTCGTTTAAAAAAACAGGAAGCTAGATAAAACACTGGCATTAATGCCTAAAATATTTGCACTAAACGATTCAATTGATTTGCTGAATCTATTGATTTTCAACAGTTTCTGATATTTATTAGGTGTTGTCTCATTTTACTTAAAGTGAAATTGCAAGTAGCATATCTTGAAAGGGAGGATAAGTTTAGATGTAAAGTTGAACTTAGATTTTATAGTAATATGAAAGGTGGTTTTTTTTTTTAGAAATTTCTGAGAAAAATTATCAGCGATTTCATTTCAAGGTAATAATGGAGTATTTCATCAGTATCTATCTTAATAATTTGAAGGTTCAATATAATTATTCAGTCGAGCCAACCTAGTTTTTTCTAGTTTTTTTAAACCGTTGGTATTTGCTTTTTTAGATGATAAGTACAAACTATGCTATAATAGCCGTAGGTCAATACTACTAATGTGGGTTAAAAAAGGAATGAATAGAAATTAGATTAGTTCTCATTTCATTGAGTTAGAGACAATAAATATTTTGAAGTAGAGCATCAGGAAAAAAGAATTTGGCTACAGATTTGAATTAAAAGGGCTTTTTTTACACCAATGATGTTGAAATTATGATTGATTTACGATCCGATACGGTAACCAAACCCACAGAAGGGATGCTTCAGGCAATGTTTTCCGCCCCAGTTGGGGATGATGTGTTTGGAGAAGATCCCACAATTAACCAACTTGAGCAGATGGTAGCCGACATGTTTGGCATGGAGGCTGGTATTTTTTGCCCGAGTGGTACCATGACCAACCAGATTGCTATTAAGCTACACACCCAGCCAGGGGATGAAGTTATTTGTGAGCAGTTTTCTCATATTTATCAGTATGAAGGTGGTGGAATAGCCTATAATAGTGGGTGTTCAGTGCGTTTATTGATTGGGGACAGAGGTCGCCTAACGGCAGATCAAGTAGAAGAAGCCATCAATCCAGACGATGTACATAAGCCACATACAAGCCTGGTATCGTTAGAAAATACCTGCAATAGAGGTGGGGGTAGTTGTTATGATTGGAAAGAAATGGAGGCCATTAAAGAAATCTGTTTGCGTCATGGGTTATCTTATCATATTGATGGTGCAAGGCTTTTTAATGCAATTGTTGCAAAACAAGAGAATCCTCTGAAATACGGAGCAATGTTTGACACGATATCCATCTGCCTTAGCAAAGGATTGGGTACTCCGGTTGGTAGTGTATTAATTGGTAGCAAAGCACATATCAAAAAAGCTAGAAGAATAAGAAAAGTATTTGGTGGAGGCATGCGCCAAGCTGGGTATTTAGCTGCAGCAGGTATTTATGCTTTAGAACATAATGTTGAAAGATTGAATGAAGATCATACACATGCTCAAATACTTGCTGCTGCTTTGGCTGAAAAAGATTTTGTTAGCGAAGTATTACCTGTGGAAACGAATATTATTATTGCACAGATTAATGGGAGATACACAGCCAGCGAATTAGTAAAGAAAATGAAAGAGGAAGGTGTAATGGTAATGCATATATCTACCAATCAAATCAGATTGGTATTACATTTGGGCATTTCTATTGAATCTGTTAACAATATAATCAAGGTAATTTCCGACTTATAATCATTTCCGAAAGTTCTTGATTAAAGATAGAATCACATCATTTCAATTATTGGAAATACAGATTCAGAGCGCAACTACAGTCTTAATTTACAGCTTATACTAACAATTATAATAGGTTATCAATTTTAAATTAGAATTATGTTACCAAAAATCAATCCTACCAACACCCAAGCTTGGTTGCTGCTAAAAAAACATTATGAGGACGAAATGAGTCGCAAACACATGCGCGATTTGTTTGCTCAAGACCCCTTACGTTTTCAAAAGTTTTCCATCACAATGGGGGATATATTTTTTGATTACTCAAAAAATATAATCAATCCAAAAACAATGCAATTATTGCTACAGTTAGCAGACGATTGTAAAGTGAAGGAAGCACTGCATGATATGTTTGCTGGTCTTAAAATCAATGAAACAGAGCATAGAAGTGTATTGCACACTGCACTCCGTAATTTTTCTGATACTGCAATTCTTGTAGATGGCGCAGACATTATGCCTTTGATTAAAAAGGTGCAAAACCAAATGAAGGCTTTTTGTCAGCGAATCCATAATGGAGATTGGAGAGGGTACACTGGTAAACCGATTAAGTATATCGTTAACATTGGTATTGGAGGAAGTGATTTAGGACCAGTAATGGTAACGGAAGCTTTAAAACCTTATTGGGTGGACGGAATTGCTACCTATTTTGTTAGCAATGTAGATGGTACGCATATTGCCGAAACATTAAAAAAAGTGAATCCAGAAGAAACACTTTTCCTCATCGCTTCTAAAACTTTTACTACGCAGGAAACGATGACCAATGCGTTAACAGCTAGAGCGTGGTTTTTGGAATCAGCGATTGAAGAAACACATATTGCTAAACATTTTGCAGCCCTAAGTACAAACGAAGCAGAGGTTACCAAGTTTGGAATTGACAAAGCCAACATGTTTGAATTCTGGGATTGGGTAGGAGGAAGATACAGTCTATGGAGTGCCATCGGTTTATCAATTGCATTAACCATCGGCTATGATAATTTTGAGTCACTCCTCAAAGGTGCCTATGAAGCAGATGAGCATGTAAGGACAGCGAGCTTTGAAAAGAATATTCCAGTACTCATGGCATTAATAGGCATTTGGTACACCAATTTCTTTAAAGCACAAAGTGAGGCCATTCTCCCTTACGATCAATATTTGCATCGATTTGCAGCCTATTTCCAACAGGGAAATATGGAAAGTAATGGTAAAAGTGTGGACAGAAATGGAAATGGGGTCGTGTATGCTACCGGTCCAGTCATTTGGGGAGAACCAGGCACCAATGGTCAACACGCATTCTATCAATTGATACACCAAGGAACCTTAGTAATTCCTTGCGATTTTATTGCACCAGCCATTAGCCATAATCCTATTGGCGATCACCATGTAAAATTGTTATCCAACTTTTTTGCCCAAACTGAGGCATTAATGAACGGAAAGAGCGAAAATGAAGTGAAAATAGAATTTATGAAGGCTGGAAAACAAGAAAGCGAATACAAAAAGCTGGTGCCTTTCAAAGTTTTTGCTGGAAATAAGCCCACAAACTCGATTCTAGTAAAAAAGATAACTCCACATACCCTTGGAACTTTAATCGCTCTTTATGAGCATAAAATCTTCATTCAAGGGGTTATTTGGAATATCTTCAGCTTTGATCAATGGGGGGTTGAGCTTGGTAAACAATTAGCTAATAAAATACTTCCTGAATTAGAGGATAATAAAGAAATAACCAGCCACGATAGTTCAACGAACGGCTTAATCAACACTTTTAAGAAACTCAGAAGTTAATTTTGATAACTGGTTAGTAGGTATAAAAAAAGCTACAAGGAAACTTTCTTGTAGCTTTTTTTATGCCCTTTGGAAACCGAAAATAGTAAGCGAGAAGCTTAGAAAGGAATTTTGTATTTAGTTTCATAATTGATCGGTATTGTGGTATAAAGACCCGATTTCCCTACACGGGTAATTCCCTTTACACTCACCAAAGCTTCCTTATTAAGGAGTACAGAAAACCCATTTTTCAAGAACTCTTTGATGTTAAATGATACAGCAACAGGCAATTCGAAAACTGACGTTTTGGCAATATGCATAGAAGTATCAAGCTGGTACTTGCCTAGCAAATGTTGATTGAGATACACATCACAGTCAATCTTTTTCAAGGTAACACCATAATTGTTTGGATTGTAATAAACCAAGTTCATAGACACAACGGTTTTGTTTATTCCTATTTGATCCAATTTCAAATGCTTCATTTCACGATAATCGAAAGCTTGTGGTCTTCTACATCCATTAAGTAAAAGTAGGGTAGGGAATAAGGCGTATAGCGCAATCTTTTTCATCTGCATAACTGATTTGTTGCAACAATAGGAAACAAGCGCGTATTGAACCGATTTTTATTTACTTTCAATACTTTACTAGCACTAAAATGTTTAGTTTTTAACTTTTTTGAATTAGGAAAATAAGATGCTGTACTTAGCTAATAATAATAGTACTCCTTAGTTGTTACTAATCCGTTGATAATCAATGTATTTAGAACGTTAAGTGCCATTTCATTTAGGTTATTTATGTCTAGTAAGTGTTCTTTTTTGAAGTAATGTTGCATGTTTATCTCTGATAACAAATTTAATTGTAAGTAATCATGATTTTGGTTGATAATCAGTACTTTGGGTGTATTAACTACTTCGAAGCTCTATCAAGGAATAAGAATTGTTTAATTGATCAATTTGAGCAGTTTGAAAAAATGAGTTTCCGCAACAGATGTGTCATTGTTGGTAGTAATGGTTTAATCACATTATCAATTCCTATAGAGGGAGGAAGAAATGTCAAACATCTAATTCGGGACGTGAAAATCTGTTATACAGAAGATTGGCCAAAGCATCATTGGAAGGCCATTCGTAGCAGCTATGGCAATGCCCCTTTTTATGATTTTTACTCATCAGACTTGGAAACATTGATAAATAAAAAAGAAATTTTCTTGTTCGATAAAAATTGGTCAATACTTGAATGGTGTTTAAAAACGCTCAAGATAAATACCAGTATTTCATTAGTTGATACAAATTGTGACACTATGGCAGGTAAAAATTACTCAAATTTCAAGCAAAAGTGGTTGCCTAAAAATTACCAATTGAATCAAAAAAGAATGGTTAGTTACCAACAGGTATTTCAAGACAAAATTGGATTTCAGCCAAATGTTAGCATATTGGATTTGATTTTTTGTGAGGGGCCAAATGCAGGTAATTTGCTGAAATGTTGATGCCCTACTTATACAAATGAAACAATGGTAGCAATCAACTGTTTGGTTATACTTAGGATGGAAATTTTTAGATTTTTAAACAGTTAATGAATATTAATATGAATACGCTAAATAAAATGAATGAACAGATTAAAGTATTGATTTCTAGTTCTACAGATAAACAGTTAAGTTCAATTGGGGAAAAGATTTTGCACGGAGAACGTATCAATTTTGAGGAAGGCGTTTTGCTATTTCAAAAAGGGTCGCTCGCATTTCTTGGTACACTTGCGAATTATGTACGGGAATCAAAACATGGTGACAAGACCTATTTTAATCGCAATTTCCATATAGAACCGACCAATGTTTGTGTGTTTAGTTGCAAATTCTGTTCGTACTCAAGATTGTATGCTCACAAAGAAGAAGGATGGGAATTGAGTATTGAACAAATGCTAAACATTGTAAGGAGTTATGACGATAAGCCCGTTACGGAAGTTCATATTGTAGGAGGAGTTCACCCTAAAATGAACTTAGCTTTTTTCTTGGAACTTTTAAGGGCCATTAAAGCTCATAGACCGAGTCTTCATATAAAAGGCTTTACACCGGTAGAGTTGGATTATATGTTTAGGAAGGCAAAAGTTAGCATTGAAGAAGGAATACGCTTGGCACACGAAGCGGGATTGGATTCACTACCAGGAGGAGGGGCTGAGATTTTTCATCCGGAAGTGCGAAAGGTCATTTGTGATGATAAAGTAGATGCAGAGGGCTGGTTAGCTATTCACCGTACAGCACATGAATTAGGAATGCACAGTAACGCAACCATGTTATATGGTCATATAGAAACGTTCGAACATAGAATTGACCACATGGAACAACTGAGGAAATTACAGGACGTAACCAACGGTTTTAATACGTTTATCCCATTAAAGTTTAGAAATAAGGATAATGATATGAGCCATGTTCCGGAGAGTACAACAATAGAAGACATGAAAGTTTATGCAGTTAGCAGGCTGTATTTGGATAATTTTCCGCATGTAAAAGCTTACTGGCCAATGTTAGGTAGAAAAAATGCTCAACTAACTTTAAATTTTGGGGTAAACGATATTGATGGAACAATTGATGATAGCACAAAGATTTATGCAATGGCAGGGAGTGAGGAGCAAAATCCAAGTTTAACAACTGAACAATTGGTTACTTTAATTCAACAGGTAAATCGTCAACCAATAGAAAGAGATACATTATACAATGAAATTAAAGATTACGGCAAGCAATTAAGAACCATTTAATTGTTAATTCTTTAATTTTTTAAACGAAAAAGTACGTAAAAGCATTGTTTTTTGCGTACTTTTTTAGTTTTATTGTCGGAATAGCTAAAAATATTAGTACTATTGCCTCCTATAATCTTATTACAATGAATTTTGCGTGTAAAAATTTAAGGTATCTTAGAAAGTTAAGGGGATGGACCCAGGATGAATTTGCAACTAGACTAGGGATTAAGCGATCGTTGTTAGGTGCATATGAAGAGGAAAGGGCTGAACCCAAATTTGAAGTACTAGAAATAAGTTCAAAGCTTTTTAAATTAAGTCTTGATGAATTGTTGTTAACTGACTTGTCAGATAATTTAAAAACTAACTCCTACTTAGAGCAACGTAGAAATGCAAAAAGTTCTGCTGAAGTTGCGTTGGTTCATTTCGTACCGGTTAAGGCAGCCGCTGGTTATTTAGCTGGTTATGCAGATCCTGATTTTGTGGACGAATTAAATACATTCACCCTACCCATGTTAGCCCCAGGAAACTACCGAGCTTTTGAAATTGTTGGCGATAGCATGTTACCAACACCAAGTGGGAGTGTAGTAGTAGGTGAAAAAATTGAAAAGATTGAAGATCTAAAAAATAGTGGTAGCTATGTGGTACTTTCAAAAAATGAGGGTATCGTTTATAAGCGAATCCAAAAGAACAACAAGCAAAAAAACAAATTAACACTCATCAGCGATAATCCAATCTACGAACCTTATCTTGTTAGTCAAGAGGATATCCTCGAAATTTGGAAGGCTGTATATATCATTCAGAAAGCTAACTCAGTGGTACGATGGGACTTGTCTCAATTACCCAGTATTGTATCAAGTTTACAAGACGAAGTTTCATATCTAAAGAAAAAAATGGCTTAATAGGGTTAAATAATTTGGAGGTTGGTATGAGGTTTTAAAGCTTATACCAACTTTTATTTTAACCAACAAGTATCAAACAAAAAATTCACTGGATTCTTTTTTAGAAAACTAATTTTCTATTGTAAAGTCATTTTCTTAATTAATGCAATAGATGGGCTGAATAGATTTAGCCGTTTGTATTTTGCAACCCTGATTTCAGAATATCTTCCTTTTACGTTATTTCAATTATCATAACCATACATTGATGTCAACATTTTCTCATCTTCACGTTCACACACAGTACTCACTTCTTGATGGTGCTTCAAATGTGAAAGGTCTGATTAAAAAAGCGATTAACAGTAACATGCCAGGGGTTGCAATCACTGATCATGGTAATATGTTTGGTGTATTTGAATTCGTAGCGGAAGCTTGGGAGGATAAAAATACCAAGGTAATAGGCAAAACAGATAATGGCAAGGAAATTCGGGAACCAATTGTAAAACCTATAGTAGGCTGTGAATTTTATGTTGTGGCGGATAGGCACATTAAGTCATTTACTAAAGAACAAAAGGACGTACGTTTTCATCAGGTATTATTAGCAAAAAACAAAGTTGGATACCAAAATCTGATTAAACTAACATCTTTAGGGTTTATTGAAGGTCTGTATAGTAAATACCCGCGAATTGATAAAGAATTAATTGTAAAATATCATGAGGGTTTGATTGCAACAACCTGCTGCATAGGTGCCCATGTGCCACAGGCAATATTAAAATCGAACTTACAGGCCGCGGAAAACGAATTCAAGTGGTGGTTAGATTTGTTTGGTGAAGATTATTTCATTGAAATTCAACGACATCAAATTCCAGAGCAAGAAATTATCAATACGCGATTGTTAGAATATGCAACGAAGTACAATGTACCAGTTATTGCCACCAATGATAGCCACTATACAGAAAAAGCAGATTACAATGCCCACGATATTTTGCTATGTATCAATACTGGTGAAAAGCAATCCACGCCAGGCTTAGAGGATTTTGTGAACGACGACTCTATGATAAAGAATCGACGATTTAAATTTCCAAATGATCAATTTTACTTTAAATCGCAGGATGAAATGAAGCAATTGTTTCATGACATTCCTCAAAGTATTGATAATACCAACATAATTGTTGATCGGGTTGAGATTTTGAACTTAAAAAAAGACATATTACTACCTAATTTCCCCATTCCATCCTCGTTTAAGGTTCATGGGGATGACACACTTAACCAATGGGAATATTTAAAGCATCTCACCCTTGAGGGGGCGCAAGCGCGCTATCATACAATAAATGCTGAAACCCAAGAGCGAATAGATTTTGAGTTGAATACTATTAAGTTCATGGGCTTTGCAGGTTATTTTTTGATTGTAAGTGATTTTATTAAGCACGGCAGGCAGAAAGGTGTTTTCATTGGGCCAGGACGGGGGTCCGCCGCGGGTAGTGTTGTTGCTTACTGCATTGGCATTACCAATATTGATCCGATAAAATATAACCTACTCTTTGAGCGTTTTTTGAATCCTGATAGAAAATCTATGCCTGATATTGATACGGATTTTGATGATGAAGGAAGGCAAGAGGTAATCAATTATGTGGTAAAAAAATACGGTAAAGAACAAGTTGCGCAGATAATTACCTATGGTACAATGGCCGCCAAAAGTAGTATTGCCGATGTGGCTCGTGTAATGGATTTGCCATTGCCAGAGAGTAGAACCTTAACTAAATTAGTACCTGATAAACCAGGCGTAAGCCTTGGGCGAATACTAAAAGCACCATTAACTAAGAAAGACGGCGAAAAAAGCTTAGAAGAAAAAGAAGGGTTAGCCCCTGAGGATATTGAAAATGCCAGGATGTTGCGCGAGATTTATGCTGGTGTTGACATAAGGGCCAAGGTTTTGCAAGAGGCCGAAAGGTTAGAAGGTAGTGTACGCAACACTGGTATCCATGCAGCAGGAATTATCATAGCACCTAGAGACCTCACTGAATTAATACCTGTAGCTACATCAAAGGAAACAGATTTATGGTTAACACAAATTGAAGGTAATTCCATTGAAAGTGCAGGTGTTATTAAAATGGACTTTTTAGGTTTGAAAACTTTATCCATCATTAAAACAGCACTGGAACTTATCAAACAAAACCATGGAGTGGACATTGTGATAGACGAAGTGCCATTAGATGATGAAGCTACGTTTCAATTGTACCAAAAAGGCGAAACCAATGCCACTTTCCAATTTGAAAGCGTGGGCATGCAAAAATATTTGAGAGAATTACGACCAGATAAGTTTGACGATTTAATTGCCATGAATGCACTTTATCGTCCAGGACCTATAGCCTACATTCCCGACTTCATTGAGCGGAAACATGGAAGACAGGCGGTTAGTTACGATTTAGCAGACATGGAAGAGTATCTACAAGAGACTTATGGAATTACCGTTTACCAAGAACAGGTAATGTTGCTTTCGCAAAAATTAGCTGGATTTAGCAAAGGGAACGCAGACGTACTTCGTAAAGCAATGGGTAAAAAACAGATCTCGGTGCTGAATAAAATGAAGACCGATTTTATTGTTGGTGCATCAGCAAAAGGGCATCCTGCGGATGTGCTAGAGAAAGTATGGAAAGATTGGGAGGCATTTGCACAATACGCATTCAATAAATCTCATAGTACTTGTTATGCTTTTGTTGCTTATCAAACTGCTTACCTCAAAGCGCACTACCCAAGTGAGTATATGGCTGCGGTACTTAACCACGCGGGTAGTATTGAAAAGATTACTTTCTTTATGGAGGAATGTAGGCGCATGGGCATTAAGGTATTGGGGCCTGATGTTAATGAATCATTGAAAGGTTTTGCAGTGAACCACAAAGGGGAAATTCGATTTGGTTTAGGTGGTTTAAAGGGAGCAGGGGATGCAGCAGTAGATGCATTAATTAAAGAGCGCCAAAAGCATGGCATGTTTACCACTGTCTTTGATTTTGGTAAGCGGTTATCAGGTAGTAGCGTAAATAAAAAATCATTAGAAACATTGATTTACAGTGGTGCGTTTGATTGTTTTACGGACTTTCATCGGGCACAATATTTTCATGTTGTTGAAGGCGAAAGACTCAATGGATTGGAAAAAATTATCGCTTATGGGCAGCAACTAAATAATGTTGGAAGCCAAGCATCAGGTTCATTGTTTGGCGAAATGTCCTCAGCCATGACAATACCTGAACCCAAAATTCCACCCTGTGAAGAATGGGCTTTAACAGTAAAGCTAGATCATGAAAGGGAGGTTACAGGCATGTTTATGAGTGGTCATCCGCTTGACAATTATCAGTTTGAGCTGAAATATTATGGCATAATGGCCATTAATGACTTTAATGAAATTAGAGAAAGTGCCACTTTAGCTCAAGCCAATTTGGAAAGAAACATGAAAATTGCTGGATTAGTAACCACGGTACAGCATAGAACAACCAAAACAGACCGGCTATTTGGTATCATATCTATGGAAGATTACACTGGCAAAGCGGAGTTTGCATTATTTGGCGATGATTACCAAAAGTTTAAACCTTATTTAGAAGTTGGTAAAAATTTATTCATAAATGGCTTTCTAAAAAAACCTTGGAAGGAGGGAGGTCAATTTGAGTTTAAGGTAACCTCCATCAATTTATTGGAAATTGTGATGCCTTCACTCACTAAGTCATTAGAAGTGAAAATGAATGCCAATGCGTTAACGCCTGAGTTGTTGGATTTTATTGCTACCAATATCCAAAAAAATGCAGGTGGAAAAACATCGATTAAATTCCAAGTCTTTGATCCTAGAGAGCAAATTAGCATTAGCCTATCTTCCAATGATTCAAGCTTTACCATGAACGATTCTTTGGCTAGATACTTAAAGAGTAATCCTGAATTGGAAATACAAGTGGGCGTGATGTAAAAAATAAAGTAACTCTTAATATTAATGGTTAAGGCTGAAATAGTTAAGTGGTAGTAGTCTGGTAAATGCTGAGCATATTTAGGTGAACCCGGTAAGTAATCAAGTAAATGGCTTCAAGTGGTTTTAGGAACAAGAATGTTTCTTTGAGAAACAAGGATGTTTCTTTGAGAAACAAGGATGTTTCTTTGAGAAACAAGGATGTTTCTTTGAGAAACAAGGATGTTTCT
>JAIXOJ010000130.1 GCA_027486835.1 Chitinophagaceae bacterium | reverse complement strand
ACGCCGTCCGCACGACTGCAAACGCCGTCCGCACGACTGCAAACGCCGTCCGCACGACCGCAAATGCCGTCCGCACGACTGCAAATACCGTCCGCACGACTGCAAATACCGTCCGCACGCCTGCAAATGCCATCACTTCGAAACATCCCTATAGGGGAATGGGGGCTCTAAAGACCGTCCTCAAAATCTGAAAAGGTGGAGTAAGTGTGCAAAACATAGTGATAAAGTTGCTTTTTTTCCTTGTTAAGGAATGGAAATGGAATTTCATTTCGCACTATATTTTTTAAAACTTGTAAACGAGAATTCACGTATCGGTTAATGCCAATCAATCAAGAAATACACAATAATTAGTGTTATTGACCTGTAGATAAACCCAAAATAAAGTATTTGTAAAGCGGATAAGATTAATACAACATCCTCCCGTAGCGCAGTCGATGTTAATTTCCTTTAAGGCTTATACCTTACGTAAGCAACGCTGGTTTCTAGTGTTTAAAATGATTCGCAAAATATTTGGTTAAAAAAAAGTTTTCGCTGTTGTGTAAAAAGTACACATCTTTGCCGCCTAATGTGTCAAAAGTACACATTGCCAAAACGATTGCTTCTAACGATACATGCTTTATGAAATTAAGGTCATTGCCATTTAGCCCTTACAGCTTTGCTCTAAACAGGTTGTTGCCGCGTAGTTTTTTATTGTTTTTAGATAATCCTTGATGGTTAGCTTTTTCACTTGAAGCGTAGGTTCGACATGGCTCGGATACGCTCTTTTTCTTCTTTTTTATTATATTTTTTTTACGTAACAAGGTAAAATTTAGACTATGAATTGTAAACGATTGCTTGCGATGCTTGTGCTGTTACTCTTTGCGTTTAACATGCAGGTATTAGCACAAGAAAAAGTGGTTACTGGCAAGGTAACTGATGCCAAAGATGGCAGCCCATTGGGCAATGTGTCCATACAGGTAAAGGGCGGCAAAGGTGCCACCCAAACAGGCCCAGATGGAAGTTTTAAAATTAAAGTAACAGGCGGCAATCCTGTATTGGTACTCACCTCAGTAGGGTATGCCAAGCAAGAACTTGCGGCCAACGATGAAGTAATAAACGTTAGCTTGGTTCAAGCAAATGTGGCGTTATCAGAAGTGGTAGTGGTAGCTTACGGCACCCGTAAAAAATCTGACCTTACAGGGGCAGTTACATCTGTTTCGGCAAAAGATTTTCAAAAAGGAAATATTGCTTCCTCTGAACAGTTACTCCAAGGTAAAGTAGCAGGGCTACAAATAACTTCAGGTGGTGGTAGTGCTGGCGGTGGTAGCTCCATTCGTATCCGTGGTGGTGCTTCAATAACAGCCACAAATGAACCTTTGATTGTAATAGATGGAGTACCGGTGGACGGAAACGGACTTGGTGGCGCATCAAATATCTTAAGCACCATCAATCCCAACGATATCGAAAGCATGAGCGTATTAAAAGATGCATCTGCTACTGCATTGTATGGCTCAAGAGCTTCAAATGGTGTTATTATCGTTACTACCAAAAAAGGGTCTAAAGGGAAAGTGAAGTTTAACTACAATGCACTTGGATCTGTAGGAAAAATAACCAAAAGAGTAAATGTATTTTCTGGGGATGAAGTAAGAAGCATCATTAATGCTTCGGGCGACAGTGCTTTTATTAAACAATTGGGTACCTCAAACACTGATTGGCAGAAAGAAATTTATCAAAATTCTGTAGGGTTTGACAATAATATTAGTGCAAGTGGAATGGCTTACAATATACCGTTTAGGGTTTCTTTGGGTTATTATAACCAAAAAGGTAATCTAAAAACCAATACGTTTGACCGTTTGTCTTATGCAATCAATCTCTCGCCTAAATTCTTTAAAGATGCACTATCGGTTAATTTCAATGCTAAGTATGCACATACCAATAACAGAATTGCCGATGAAGGAGCAATAGGAAGTGCCGTTTCATTCGATCCTACTCAGTCAATACGCGCTACTAACAAATTCGGAGGATACTATGAATGGCTACAACCTAATGGAAATCCTGTTGAATTATCAACAAGAAACCCGCTTGCCTTGCTAGATCTGAAAAACAATACCCAAAAGGTTGATAGGGTTATTACCAATTTACAATTAGATTATAAACTCCCTTTCCTGCCTGATTTACATGTTCAAGTAAATGCAGGTTTGGATCAAGCATATAATCAAGGCAAAACAATCATCGACTCTACATCAGCAACCAACTACAAAACAGCTGGGTATAAGAAAAAAAATGAAGCCTTGAAATTGAATCAACTACTAGATGTTTCGCTTTTTTATCAAAAAGATTTGAAAAGCATCGATAGTAAAATAGACGTTTTGGTATTACATAGCTATCAATCTGTGTATAATAAGGAATATAATTTTGCGGTTTATAGCCAATACCAAGATTCATTGTTGACTGGTACAATTCCAACCTTTGCAACCTCTCCAACTGAATATAGAATGGAGTCATACTTAGGACGCATCAACTATACTTTAGCCAATAAGTATATTTTATCAGCAAGCTTAAGAAGTGATGCAAGCTCAAAATTTGCTAAGAGTAATAGAATTGGTTACTTCCCTTCCTTGGCTGCGGCATGGAAGCTAAAAGATGAATTCCTTAAGAATATTAATCAAGTAACTGACCTTAAATTGAGAATTGGTTGGGGTAAAACAGGGCAACAAGATTTGGGTGGAGACTATTATTCCTATTTATCAAGATATACTGCTAGTACAGCATCAGCCCAATACCAATTCGGTTCGGATTTTTATTCTTTCTATAGACCTACTGCCTATAATTCTAATTTGCAATGGGAGAACACAGCTACCACTAATTTTGGTATTGATTTTGGTTTTTTCAATAATAGAATATCTGGTTCATTAGATGTGTACAATAGAAAAACAAACAAATTATTGTTATTTAATCCAACTGCTTCAGGGGCAAATTTTGATGTAAAAATGAATGCTAACGTAGGGAACGTGGACGGTAGTGGCTTTGAATTTGTTCTAAACACTAACCCATACAGAACCAAAGATTGGAATATAAACTTCGGCTTTAATGTGGCTTACAATAAAGTAACTGCGATTAACATACTTTCAAATCCCGATCCTGACTACAAGGGAATTCAAGTTTCTGGTCTCCCAATTGGTACTGGTAATAATATCGGTATGATAGCTGTTGGTCAAACACCTTTTGTGTATTTTGTAAAAAAACAAGTGTATGATGCCAAAACTGGATTGCCAATTGAAGGGTTATATGAAGATATAAATAGGGATGGTGTGGTTGATGATAATGACAGGGTATTTTATAAGAAACCTGCTCACGATGTATTGCTTGGTTTTTCTACTGATGTATCTTATAAGAAATGGACATTAGGATTAACTGGCCACGGGTCTTTTGGTGGTTATTTGTACAATGCAGTAAATGCAACGCGTGGGGTACTTTCAAGTGTTAAAACACCTTCAGGAACCATAGGCAATGGAGTAAGTAATTACTATGCCACTAATTTTTTCACCAATGCTCCATTGTCAGATTATTATTTAGAGAACGCTTCCTTCTTTAGATTGGATAACATCAATCTTGGATACAATGCAGGAAAAGTGTTTAATAATAAAGCCAACTTAAGGGTAACGGCAAATGTTCAAAATGTGCTTGTCATTACTAAATATTCTGGCTTAGATCCGGAAGTGTCTAGCACTTCTGGAATTGACAATAATATTTATCCACGTCCACGGATGGTTTCTGTAGGTGTGAATCTTGATTTTTAATCTAATTAAAATAGAAATACAATGAAAAATAGTTTAATTGCTCGATTATATGTGCTACTCCTAGTAGTGTCCGTCACGGCTAGTTCTTGTGCCAAAAAACTAGATTTATTTCCTGATAATGAATTGACTGCAGATAAAGTGTATTCTACACCAGCAGGAATTAAAAGTGTTTTGGCTAAGTTATATGCTACGCTTTCTATTACGGGTAATCAAGGCCCATCTGGTCAGCCCGACATTACGGGCGGTTTAGATGAAGGCTCTCAAGTGGCGTTTATCCGTGGTTTTTTTAACTGTCAAGAATTGCCTACCGATGAGGCAGTTTGCTTCTGGCAAGACCAAACCATTAAATCTTTCCATGGACTTTCTTGGAATAGCAATGATCCGTTCTTATTAGGAATGTATGCCAGACCTATATATAACGTAACGTTGATTAATGATTATTTACGTCAATCTACCAGTGATAATCTGTCTAGGTATGGCATTACTGGTACAATAGCTGCCGAAGTAACAAAAACAAGAGCTGAAGCCCGTTTCTTACGCGCATTCAACTATTGGGTAATGCTCGATTTGTTTGGTAAATCTACTTTCATTACCGAGGCAGATGGAATTGGAGCTTTTTTACCTAAAGAAATTAGTAGAGCCGATTTGTTTAAATACGTCGAAGCAGAATTATTAGCCATTGATGCCGATTTAGCCCCTGCAAAAAGCATAGAGTATGGCAGAGTAGATAAAGCAGCAGCATGGGCTTTATTAGCAAGGCTTTATTTGAATGCTAAAGTTTATACTGGTAAGGAACGTTATACAGACGCCATTACTTACGCAAATAAAGTAATTTCTAGTGGCTATAGTTTATATAAAAGTTACCCAGGCCTTTTCATGGCAGATAACGACAAAGCAAAAGATGAATTCATCTTTGCAGTTAACTGCGATGGGGTAAAAACCCAAGCTTACGGCAACACTTCATTCTTTATACATGCAGCCTGTGGCGCTTCCGATAATGCAATTTATGGGGTAAGTAGTGGTTGGATTGGCTATAGAGCTACTGCTGGTTTGGCCAACCTGTTTACTGATTTATCTGGCACAACAGACCAAAGAGCATTGTTTACAAACACTTCAGATATCGCTATTAAAGATTACGCTAAGTCTGCCAATTTCGAAGGATATGGTGGTTTAGGCGTAAGGAAATTTGTAAATATCCGTTCTGATGGTTTACCTGCCAACGATTCTAAAAAGGAGTTTTCCGACATTGATTTTCCCATTTTCCGCTTACCAGAAATGTATTTGATTTATGCTGAAGCCGTTCTTCGTGGTGGTGCTGGTGGGGATAAGACTACAGCAGTTGGTTATATCAACGATTTAAGAAAACGTGCTTATGGTAACACTTCTGGAAACATTGCCTTTGCAGATTTAACCCTTGATTTTGTGCTAGCTGAAAGAGGTAGAGAATTATACTGGGAGGGTCATAGAAGAACTGACTTAGTACGTTATGATTTACTTACCACCGCCACTTATTTGTGGCCTTGGAAAGGCGGTGCAGCATCTGGAACTTCTGTTGATAAAAAATACAACATCTTCCCTATACCTGCAACCAACAGGACTACCAATCCAAATCTTTCCCAAAATGATAATTATTAATTCATTCCTTAAAAAATATAAAGATGAAAAGTAAGTTTAAGTATTTTTTCGTTTTATCAACCATCCTTTTGTATTTCTCGTCCTGTAAAAAAGATGAGAAACAAGTGACTTTTCTTGGAGGAACAGAGCCAGTTTTATCAGCCTCGGTTGCAAATGTTATTCCATTGGATAACGCCACCAAATCTGAACCAGCAGCTACGTTTACTTGGACAAACCCAAACTTTAAATTTAATACAGGTGTAAGTTCTCAAACAGTAACTTATACACTTGAATTAGACACAACAGGGGCAAATTTTAAAGGAGCAAAAAAGCAAACCATCCCTGTAACAGTTCAAGGCGCGTTGAATACCTCCATTACGCAGGATGCTTTAAACGCTGCTTTACTCAAAATGGATTTGGAAGACAGTGTGCCTCATAATATTGAGTTTCGTTTAAAAGCTGCTTTAGGTTCAACTGCCGCATTTGTTTATTCTAATGTGTTGAAATTTAAAGCCACACCTTATGATATTCCACCAGTTGTTGCTCCACCAGCAGCTGGAACATTGTACATAACAGGATCTGCAACGCCAAAAGGTTGGATGGGCGGTGGTGATGCACCCGTTGTATCCCAAAAATTTGTACAAGATGCCAAAATTCCTACCCTCTACACTATTGATAGAATTACCCTACAACCAGGTAGTTATCTTTTAGTTCCAAGATATGGTAATTGGAGCGCGGTTTCTCCTGATCCTGAAAAATATGGGTGGGATGGAAAAAATAACGAAAACAACCAACTTGGGGATGCCTTAAAAAGAAGCGGTGGCGATATCAAAGCACCTGACGCAGCGGGAGACTATAAAATAGTTGTTGACTTCAAGAAAGGGCAATTTAATTTGACTAAACTTTAAAAACATACGTATATGCTATACTCATTAAAACGATTATTCTTCCCAATTTGCTGCTCAATCTTTTTGATAGCATCTTGTGATAAAGTAAATGATTTGCCATTTTATACTACTGGTAACGCACCAGTATTGTCCACTTCTGCAACAGATTTGATTTTATCCAAGGCCGACTCTGGAAAGTCTGTTATCAGGTTTTCTTGGACAAACCCTAAATATGCCAACAAAGATTCTAGCACCACTAGGTACATTGTTCAAATAGATTCTGCGGGAAAGAACTTTAGCAACCCAATTGCGGACACAATTATCGGACATACATTTGATACGCTTACTGCTAGCAAACTAAACGATATCCTCCTTTTTAAGATGGGATATAATGTAGGATATGTTTATGGTTTAGATATAAGAGTAGTATCTTCTTATAATAATTACAATGAAGTTTTGGTTTCTAACTCTAAAAGAATTACTGCCAAAACTTACAGTGTACCTGCATTAGTAGCACCACCAATTTCTGGACAATTGTTTTTGGTTGGGGATGCGACCCAGGGTGGTTGGAATAATCCAGTGCCAGTACCATCACAAGAGTTTACAAAAATTGATTCATTGAATTACTCTGGTATATTCAATTTGAATGCAAATGGACAGTACCTAATGCTCCCTGTTAATGGTGATTGGGGTAGTAAATTTGCGGTAGCAAAAAATTCATTGCCAGGGTTAAGCAATGGTGGTTCGTTTGGTTTTGGATCAGGTTTCGATGACAATTTTCCTGGTCCAGCTACTGCTGGAAATTATAAAATCAGCGTTGATTTTCTACACGGTAAGTTTAAAGTTACCAAACAATAGGCCTCCTTTTTTTCGTTTCTTATACACCAAAGAGGTTGTTCCGCAAGGGGCAACCTCTTTTTGTTTTGTGTACCAATCTGTTTATCTAGCAATTACCCGTATTTTTAGCCACAAACTTTTTACTATATACTATGCTTTACTCAATGACAGGTTATGGAAGAGCCGAACAAACCATTGGCGATAAAAGTGCGCTGATAGAAATTAGATCACTCAATGGAAAGCAGTTTGATTTAAGAATGCAAGTTCCTGCTATGCTTAAACCCTACGAATTTGATATCCGGTCTATGTTGAGCGAGCAACTGGAGCGCGGTAGCGTGGAGTGTATTTTCACCATTAAGCAAAATGGCGTTGCTAGAGTAGTTGGGATCAATACCGAACTAGTAAAGGCTTATTATCAATCTGCTTTAGAAATAGCCAACGAACTCAATGCCGATACGAAAGACTTGTTTGCCACCATCTTAAAAATGCCAGACGTTATGACCAATACTAACGAGATTTTGGCAGAGGACGAATGGCTACAGATGAAAGAATTGTTGCAAGCTGCTATTAATAACCTTCACCTACATCGGCACAATGAAGGGAAATCTATAAAAGAAGATTTGCTATTGCGTCTCGCCAATATTGAAACACAAAGTGCCGCTATCGTATTACTAGAACCCAATAGAAGACAACGAATTAAAGAAAATCTGGAAAAGCTATTAGAAGAAAAGGCTGGAAAAGACAACTACGATTCCAATAGATTGGAACAAGAGCTTATTTACTACATTGAGAAAATTGATATTAGCGAAGAGCAAGTGCGGTTAAAAAACCACATTAGCTACTTCAGGTCTTTATTGTCCGATAAAGAAAAAAGCAAGGGTAAGCGATTGTCTTTCTTATTGCAGGAATTTGGAAGGGAAATCAATACCACGGGTTCTAAAGCTTATGATTCCCAAATACAACAATGTGTCGTACTCATGAAAGATGAGTTAGAAAAAGCAAAAGAGCAAATTTTAAACGTGCTGTAATAGCTCGCTGTAATAAAATAAAAAAAGAAGGGGCGTCATTTTTTTACAATGATGCCCCTTCGGTTTTTATGTGACTATTTCATATTCGTGAATCAATTCGATAAAAGTCTTTTATCGGATGAACACCATTTGCGATTGTATCGTTTTGTCTTCTTTCAACATGCTCAACGAGTAAGTGCCTGGCGGTAAATGGGCTACGTCTAAGGTTATTAGTAACTGATCGCTAGGATTTGTTTTCAATACCAATTTGCCCGAATTATCATGCAACTGCCAGCTTATTTTTTCTTGTTTACTGGTGTATTCGCCAGTTAATTGAATCTGAAGTTGACTTTTAGGATTCAATTGAGTCACCACAAATCCACCCGCTAATCGATTGTCCACTTTTACAATGGAAGAATAATTGGTGAGGCCATCCTCTTTATTATACACTACTCTATAATAATTCAACCCATTAATAGGATGTTTATCAGTAAAGCTGATGCTGGTGTTATTTACTTTAAGCGTTCCTAGCTGATAGAAACGGATACCGTCATCACTTCTTTCAATAGTTGCTTTGGTGGTAGTGTTGTCATCCGACCCTTGAAAAACGATGGTGGCTACATTGGTCTTCCCTTCCTTTTGAACTGTGAATTGACGCAGTGCCACATCTAACAAAACCGAACCTTGTACCATTGTTTTACTAAGCGGGTCAAACGTAATGGTAACTGGTGTAAAGGAAAATTGATACACCAATTGGTTGCCACTAATGGGTTTTCCAATGCCATTTCCCGCAAATGATAGGTTACCATTACCCCAATCAAAGAACGTAATCATCGTGTCTTGCCCGGTTTGTGAGCCTTGAACCCGCAATACTATTGGTGTGCGGAAATAACTCACCGTAGAACCACTACTTTGTGTTTGACTGGCAACGGAAATGGCTAGCTTATTTCCACTCATTTTCACGCAGCCAAGTGCATAGGTTGGATTGCCAGTACCCCACAAATAATCTGTAAAAAATGGGGTAATGTCTATACCCAACACACGATTAAAATGGTTTTTTAGTGAATCTGAGGTAGCTGTTTTATAGGCAATATTGGTTGCAGTAAGGTAGTTTTTCATTGCTTGGAAAAACTTTGTATCACCACTCATTTGGCGCAACATCGACACCACCATGCTGCCCCTATTGTAAACAGCACTGCCGTAATAGCTATTCCAAATCTGGTTAGAGTTATTAATGGCGTTGTCGGGTATTCTAGTACTAACCATGTTAAGGGCAATAGAATTCGCCTTGTATCGAGCCATTTTAGTATTTACGTTCTGTCCTAAAGCAGGCACTAGTTCAGCGGCAAGTGCTTCATTATATTGGGCAAATCCTTCTGCCAGCCACAAATCATTCCAAGTAGCAAAAGTTACTTTATCGCCAAACCATTGGTGGGCTAGCTCATGTGCAAGGGTAGATATATCGGCCAATGCATTGGTGGCAATGGCAGAAAAAGTTTGGTGTTCCATACCGCCTGCGCCTACAACCCCCTCATAAAAACCATGTTTATCCTTAGCAAAAGGATAATCGCCCCATTTGCTGCCCATGGCGGTTACCACCGCTTTTATTTTATCCATAGCGGTTAAAATAGTGTTATATTGGGCTGTTGTTTTTCCTCTAAATAAATAATAAACAACAGGTACTTGAATTCCTCCAACATTTACTGTTCCTCTGTAATACCTATTGTAGCGTGCTGCCGCAAAACAAACTAAGTAACTAGCAATCGGGTAATTAGACTGGTAATGAAAAATTCTACTGTCATTTACAATGCTAGAGTCAATCAATCTACCATTTGAGGCCACCCAGAAAGTATCAGCACCTGTCCAAGGAACGTCCACAAAAATGTCAAAAGAATCTATTTTGTCTTGCATGTCTGCTTTACAAGGCCACCAATCTTTGTCCTCATAACTTTCTGATAACGTGGCAATAAAGTTTTGGCCACTGGTAGCATCCGTGCCAATGGAGTAACCGCCTGGTGCGCCACCAGAGCCCGGTGGCGTGCCTTGGTAGTAGATAATAATGGAATCTACCTTGTTGATGCTAAGTGTAATGGTGAGATCAATGGAAAGTATATTGCCAGAATGCGTAAAACTGGTGGAGGGAAGATTGGTTTTATGGTACAATATGGAATCGACCAATAAGTCGTCTGTTAAGTCAAAACTTATGCTGGACACATTGTTTGCTATGGTTTTGAATCGGGTAAAAACCGAACCTTTTATATAGCTAACCGCCGTATCGGGATTCACACGCCAGTAACAACGATGATACACCACATCAATATTGGCTCCAGTTCCACTATGACCAGTTGAAAAATTAATGGGTTGATGAGGTTGAGCCCACCCAATAAATGGAAGAATGGCCAACAATAAAGCGTAGGAAAACTTAAACAATAACTGCATAAATTAATTTCAAAAGCATGTAAATGGAGGGGCAATCTCGGCTTGCAATGCGTAGTTGACACCTTTCTACCTATTTCAATAACCGAAAAAAGTAGGGTAAGGGGTAAAAGCAACCATCTATCACCGATACTGCCCAAAAATAACAGAATCCCCATCAGTAGTATCAATAGTTAATGCCTGTTTAACAGCGTCTCCCAAAAACAACCTATTCATGCGGCATTAGTATTGAATTTCAGGTTGGATGATAGGGAAGGAGCATTTGCACTGCTCGATTTGGGTGCATAAATAAGTAGTGAGTATTACGTAATAGGTTCTAAGTACAAAAGTTATTCTAACCAGCTCTTGAAGAGTGAATAAATGTTTTTCTCTTTTACTTAATGAATCATTCTGCTATTGTTATTAGCGGAACGATAATCAATGAGAAAAGCACCTACAAGAGGTGTTTTACAATAGAGAAAAATAGTGCGAAACCCATACCAGTCAATAATTCAAGTTCCCTCTCCCTTAGGAGAGAGGTTGGGGTGAGGTTTAAGAAAGTGAGCGAAAAACTTCTATGTGCCCATACTAGGTAGGCAATTCCTCTCTAGAGGGGTGCCCATAGGGCGGGGTGGTAATTTCGCATAAGTTATTTCAGTAAGTAACAAACTCAATTCTCCTTATTGCCCCCATTTCCATCGAAAGCTAAGATTCACCACTCTACCATCAATAGGTGCCCAAAGTTGTTTAAAATTAGGAGCAGAAATACTGCCGGTGTACAAGGCTTCTTCTTTGCTCTGGCGGTAATCAAATAGGTTTTCACAGTTAAGCACAAGTGTGGCGTGTTTGCCAAATTTCTTCTCTGCTAGCAATGCCATAAAAACATAACTCGGCGTTTCTGTATAATCTTCTCGTCTTTGTTTGCCGGTGAACGAACCTTCTGCGCCAAAACGCCAATGGCCTTCTATTTCATACATCACAACAAACGCTATTCGATGCTTGGGTGTGAGCGGCATAAATTGGTTAGTAGGCAAATACTTTTTCTCTGCTATAGTAAATGTATAGCCAGCATATAATTCCCAATCTTCTAAGCTTAGTTTAATATAGGTATCCGACCCTTTACTACTTACCCTAGCATGGGCGTTGCCAAATGCCACTTGACCGCTTGCCAGCGTGGTGGCAATCACAGGGTTGTAAATATTGGTGAGAAAGAAAGCTTGGTTAATGAACAAGGAATGATGACTGTCAAAATCCTTTTTGTAATTCAATTCGGCATTATATCCCACCGATTTTTCCGCAGATATGTCACTTGGCAAAGGTTGCAAGTCTTGTATGTTATAGTCTTTGTTTTGTGCCGCCAAAGCATTCGGTGTTTTGTAACCAAGACCCACCCCCCAACGAGTAGCCCACGATGGGTTAAATCGATGAAAAATAGCCACACGAGGCAAAGCAAAGAATCCATATTTATCGTGGTTGTCCGTTCTCATGCCCGCTTCAATAGTAGTGGTAGTTCCCACCTTGTGTGTCAATTGGGCAAATGCACCCACGGTGTTGTTCGATACATCTTTTAGATACACTGGATTCGACGTAGTATTGATTTTAAAGGCATCCCCCGTAGCATTCAAACCCATTACCCAGCTAGCTTTACCCTTGGGCAGATACAGCGACAATTCATTATAATAATTGGTTTGGTTGCCGTTGAAATAATGGATATTGGTAGTTATTTCTCGATTAAAAAGGCTTATGCTACTTTTAAATTCCAGTTTAGCACCATTGTTTAATTGATGTTCCGCTATTAAATCTGTCGTTTGGCGGTTGGTTTTGTTTTCTTCCACAAATTGGTGTACCCCATTGGCAACGCCCTCTATCAATTCCATATCGCCGCCACGTCTGGTTTCAAAAGTACCCGTGTAGCCAAGGGCTAGGGTTGTTTTGGTGCTGGGATACAAAAAGAAACGAGGATGTACCACAATAGCATCAATCTTTGGGGCATCTGAAAAACCATCTTTGTTTACATCCACCGCTTTTTGGCTGGTAATACCGCCATATAAATTATAGCCCACCTGCTTATTGCGTTTAGCCACATAGCCATTAAGGTTGGTTTCTTTAAGGGTGGTTTGGTTCAAGGTCATAATGGCATCTTTATTATAGCCAGGTCTTTTGGAAATAAGGTTCACCAATCCACCAATTGCACCGCCGCCATATAATGTGGATGCAGAACCTTTGATGAGTTCTATTTGCTTCAAATCAAGCGGGGGAATTTGCATTACCCCAAATCCACCACTAAAGCCGTCAAAAAGGGGCATCCCATCTCGCACCAACTGTGTGTATCGGCCATCTAATCCCTGAATCCGAACGTTGGCATTGCCCGAAACGGCGGAAGATTGCTGTATTTGCACCCCACTTACGTCTCCTAAAATGCTGGCAATGTTTGCTGGCTTGATGGTGTTTTCTTCTTCCATTTCTTCTTTGCCCAGCACTTCTACTTTCAAAGGCGAATTTTCTATCCGCTGGTTAGATCGGGTGGACGATACCACCGTTACTTCCTCTAGTGATGCAGTGGAAGGGGTTAAATAGATAGTTATAGGTTGCTCCTGTGGTAACAACAGGGAAGTGTCTAGTGATTCAAAACCTACATAGCTAAACCGCAACAGATGCGTACCACTTGCAAGTCCTTTCAGTATCCAAGTAGTTCCATCTTTCACCGTCGATACTGGTTTTCCGTTTTCAACTACCGTAATTCCAGCCAAAATTTCCTCGGTCTGTTTGTTTTTGATGACACATTTCGCCGATTGGCCTTTAGCATTCAATACCATCAGGCAAAAAAATAGGCCAGATACGGCCATAATTAACGGTTTAATTACGTTCATTAGCATCAGTTTTTTTGTTGGGATAAGCTTACAAACGTAACCGTATGAATCATAGGAATGTTCGATTATTCCATCAACGGCGGTGGAAAATCATTGATTATCTCCGAAAAAGGGCGATAGCCCTAGCAGCTTCATAGAAAAAATCCCCCCTCAAGAGGTATTTTAATATTGGAAAAAATAGCGCGAAATCCCTACCAGTAAAGAATTCCAGTTTCCATTCCCTTGGAGAGGGATTGAGGGGGGTTTAACCAAATAGTGGCGATTTTTTTATGTAAACTAGCCAAATCTTCTTCCTGGAAATAACAACCCCAAAGCCAATAAAGTGTCAAATCCTTTGATACATAAAATTTTTTCGCTTTCTCACTAATAAACCGTTACGCAGTTGTTGTTAGACGAACGCTGACAAATGAAAAGTGAATCCTCAAGAGGTATTTTAATATTATTGAAAATAATAGTGCGAAATCCTTACCAGTAAATAATTCCAGTTCCCTCTCCCCTAGGAGAAGGATTGGGGTGAGGTCACTAAAATAGCTGCAAGAAACTTATTTAAGTACCCCATGAAATCCTAAGTGCTAACATCTTCGTCGGTAGCGTTCTGTATTCCAATGATTCAGTACTGCATCGAACCAATAACTATCAACCTCAAAAAATAAAAGTCTACCGATTTAGATGGATAACTATATTTGCACCCTTAAATGTTATAAACGTATGAATTTGTTAAACGTTATTGGCACACGCTGTTTATTGGCTATGTATGGTCATTATAAACCAATTTGCCCTTTGGGGGCAATATATTTTTATACATGATTATTATGGCTGATGGTGGTATATGCTAATCCCCTGTTTTAATGAATTGTCAACTAGGATGTAGATTATCCGTTTTTATTACATAACAAATCTTAATTTTAATGAAGAAAAATTTAACTAGAATTATTGCATCAAGTTCACTGTTTATCCTGCTGCTAGCAATGGCAACACAAGCTTTCTCACAAAGCCAAATAATTGGTACTGTAAAAGACAAAAATGGAGTAGGGATACCCACTTCCAGTGTGGTCATAAAAGGTACAGGTACAGGTACTGTTACAGACAATAATGGAAATTTTAAGATTGTGGTCACCAAGCCCTTACCCATCGTTTTGGAAGCTAGTTCTGTAGGGTACAATAAACAACAATTAAAGGTTACTGCTTTGCAAGAAACCCCCTTTGTAATTACGTTGACCGATGACAACACATTAACCGAAGTATTGGTAACCTCAAGACGCCGTCAAGAGGTAGCGCAGGATATTCCCATTCCAATTACAGTATTGGGTGGAAACAAGGTAGAAGAAGCAGGTGCTTTCAACGTTAATAGGCTAAAAGAACTCGTACCCTCCGTACAGTTATATTCCTCCAATCCAAGGAACACCACCCTCAACATCAGAGGCTTAGGATCCACCTTTGGCTTAACCAACGATGGTATTGACCCAGGCGTGGGCTTTTACATTGATGGTGTATATCATGCTCGCCCCGCAGTTACATCCCTAGATTTTGTTGACCTTGACAGAATAGAAATTTTAAGAGGCCCTCAGGGTACTTTGTTTGGTAAAAACACCACAGCAGGTGCCTTCAATATTTTTACTAAAAAGCCCACATTCACGCCCTCTGGTAAAGCCGAGTTAAGCTATGGCAACTACAATTTTATTCAGGCCAAAGCCTCTTTTAGTGGTGGCGTAACCAAAAACATTGCTGCTCGGGTATCTTTTTCTGGCACACAAAGGCAAGGAACTATTTTCAACGAAACATCGCAGCAATACTTTAATGGCCTTAACAACGTGGGCGTAAAAGGACAGGTATTATGGGTGCCAACGGACAAATTGGAAGTATTATTTTCTGGCGATTACAACACGCAAACTCCAGACGGGTATTCCCTAGTAGTAGCAGGAGTAACCAAAACAGAGCGCTCTGCCTACCGTCAATTTGATACCATTGTAAAAAGTCTAGGTTATCCTTACCCCAAGATTGACCCCTATTCCAGAAAAGTAGAAACCAATACTTGGAAACACAACCAAGTGATCAGTGGCGGTCATATCAATATCGATTATAAAATAGGAAAAGGAACGCTTACCTCTACCACTGCATGGCGTTATTGGGATTGGGATCCAGTAAACGACCGTGATTTTACAGGCATCCCCGCCCTTACCAAGTCGCAAGCCTCCTCAAGGCATAACCAGTATTCCCAAGAAATCAGATACGCAGGTAATATCACCGAAAAATTGAGCGGAGCTGTTGGTGTTTTTTACTTAAACCAAGAATTAAAAACGCCCACCTCCCAACTAGAAGAAGTAGGGCCTGCCCAATGGCGTTTTGTGCAAACCAGCGCAACTGGCGCACAAGGAAGATATAGCACTCCAGGTTTGTTAGACAACTACGGCATTAGAACCGATTTTAACTTTAAATCCGTTTCCTCTGCCATCTTCGGTCAAGCCGATTGGGAAGTGTTGAAGGGATTACATGTGTTACCTGGTGTACGGTATAACTATGATAAAAAAGACCTCGATTATGCTAGAACCACTTATGGTGGCTTACAAACCACAGACCCAGCATTGTTAGCATTAAAAAAAGCGGTTTACTCCAATCAAGCTTTCAGCACCAGTGCCGATAACAACAACTTGTCTGCTAACCTAACCCTATCATACAGACCCAGCAATCAGTTGAACGTATATGCCACTTATTCTAACAGCTACAAATCAGTAGGGCTAAACCTAGGCGGCTTGCCAACTATTGGCACCAGCGATTCTGCAGATTTATCCGTGGCACAAGTGAAACCAGAGTATGTGCAGCATTACGAAGTGGGCGTAAAAACAAAACCGTTCAAAGGAGCTACGGTAAATGTTACAGTGTTTAATACCGACATTACCGATTATCAAACCACCGTACAAGTACCTCAAATTGGACTAAACAGAGGCTATTTGGCCAATGCAGAAAAAGTGAATGTAAAAGGCTTAGAAGTAGATGCGCGCTATCAATACAATGAAGACCTGAATGTAAACGCAGCACTGGCCTACACAGAGGGTAAGTATGTTTCATTCACCAATGCCCCGCTACCGCTAGAAGAAACAGGAAAAACAATAGTGGAAGGTGGGGTATCAAAAACGGTAGCATTTAAGGATGCATCAGGCGGAATATTGCCCGGCATTTCAAAATGGAATGTATCAGGCGGTATCGACTGGAACTTTACCAAAGGCAAATTAGGCGGCAGAACGGGCAAGTTCTTCTTCGCATCTGATGTTTCCTACCGTTCAGAGTATTCCTCTAACCCCACTCCTTCAGCCGTGTTGAACATTGATGGCTATGCCTTGCTAAATACACGCATAGGCTTTAAATCAGACAATTTTTCCTACTTCTTTTGGGGAAGAAACCTAGCTGGTACTAATTATTTTGAGCAATTACAAGCCGCAGCTGGTAACTCTGGGTTATATGCAGGCGTATTAGGCGACCCAAGAACTTACGGTGCTACCATTCGCTTCAACTTTTAATGAAAGGGGATTAATCAAAGACAAAATCCAATCACTCTATCGAATAATTTAGGGTGGTAAAAAGGGTTTGATTATAGCATAACGTGTATAAAACCGTCAGGGTGATAAAAACCTGACGGTTTTTTTATGCCCCCATAACTGTAACAAGCATACGTCTCAATGTAATATTCATCAGCTCCCCTTGCTATAGACCGAGTTTTTTACGAGCTTTTTCATTCCATTCTGTCATGTTTTGCTAATCAAATTAATTACCTCATATCAGCAGAAAAGCGTGAGTCACTAAAGCGTAAAAAAGAATGAGCAAGATGTCACATTTTCAATTAGCCCCTAATTCCTCAATTAATTTGGATTATTCAAAGATTCTTTTCATTGGAGCGAATGCGGCTAATATCATAATTGGTTGTGTCGGGAAAGAAATAGACCTTATTCATGCATTCCTGGCGATCAACCCAGAAAGACTTCTTTGCCAAGTAGAAATTTTTACCACCGTTTCCCAAAATCAGGTTACAACAAAAATGGAAACAACTGCAAGTAAAAATGCCCTAATGATATGCTAGGTTTGATTGTTTAATTAAATGAAATTGGATTGATTGATTGTTTGTCAACCTTCATTCACTATTATGCTTTTTGTTTATGGGTTAACCTGAAGAGGAGCTATTGAAACTAGCTGGAAAAAATGTGGATAAAATAATACACCCAAAAAAATAATACGCTCCCGACATTTACGCCGATTTATTTATCAAAGTAACCAAACAATTTTTTCGGAACGGTATGCAAACCCATTTCAAAATCTTCATCAAATCTTCCATCCCACACTTTTTTGTAACAGATAGCGAGCTGGATAACATTATAGAAAGCTTTGAGGAAATGGAATTGGAAAAGGGGGAATATTTTCTCAAACAAGGAAAAATAAGTGGAAGCCTTGTTTTGCTGGAAGGCCATTTGCGTTGCTATACATTTAATGAAAACGGCGATGAAGTAACGACTGCTTTCTATAGTGCCCCTCGACTCATTTTTGATGTGGCTTCTTTCTTTCAGCAAAAACCTTCAGTAGAAAACATCATTGCATTAACCAAGGTAAAAGGGTATTATATGAATTATAAAACGGTGGACAAACTCTTTCACGACTATGCTTTTTTTCGGGAATTTGGCCGGGCTATGTTGGCTAAAGAGTACATTTTATTTAAAGATAGAACCATGCGCCTAATTAATCTTACTGCCGAGGAGCGCTATGCCCATTTGATGCAGACCAATCCCGAATTGTTTCAGATTGCACAATTGAGGCATATTGCCTCTTATTTAAACATCACCGATACTTCCTTAAGTAGAATCAGAAGGGATTTCGGAAGCAAGTAACATCCACTATAAAATCACCACTTGTCTTATGACAATTGGTTTCTTGCCATAAAGCAAATTACTTCTTGCCCTAGGATAGCCCCTGCCTTTTTGCCTGAATTCATCTTTGCATTATCAATTTAAAAGGATAATACAATGGGAATAAGGAATCAAGTTACGGCACCGGAAGTAATAGCAACACTGGGTTTTATTGGGACAATACCACAAGTGTATGAGTCCATTTTAGTCGATTTTATTTTTCAGCCTTTTGCACAAGACATTGTTGGTCGGATTGCCAACAAAAAGGTTTTTCACGTATTGGAACTTGCTGGAGGCACGGGCAGGGTCACCCAATTGTTAGCGGAAACATTTACCGAAGCCACCCAAATAATTGCTTCCGACATCAGCGAAGCGATGTTGACGATAGGTGAGCAACAAGTATCCGCACCCAATGTAGCATGGCAACAAATTGACATTGCCGATATCCCCTTTTGTGACAATCATTTCGATGTAGTGATTTGCCAATTCGGTGTCATGTTCTTACAGGACAAAATCAGGGGATTTTCCGAAATAAGAAGGGTTTTGCAACCTGGCGGCCAATTGCTTTTTAATGTTTGGGGGCCATTGGAGGAAAACAAGATTTGGCAAATAACCAATCAAGTAGTTACTAAAAACTTAGGGCCATTTCCAGCAGCCTTTCAAAAGACCAGTCCATTTTCATGTAGTTCAGCACCAATTGTTTTGCAACAATTGCAAGACGCAGGATTTGACAATTGCGATGTTGAATCAGTAGAACTTAACCAATCCATTGATTCGGCAGACTTGGCTGCACAGGGGTTTATTCATGGCTTGCCTTTTAAAGAATGGATATTAAAAACCAATCCTGAGCAATTACCCCTCATTCAAAATCAACTCGCAACAGCATTTGCTGCACAATTGGGCGATTCCCCGCTAACTACTTCATTTACTGCATTGGTATTCAACACAATCAAATAAAATAACTATGGAACATTTGCCGCTATTCGTTTACGCAACGTTTATCGCTACCGTGGCGGTAGCATACTTTTTAATCGGGAAAGCCTCACAATTCAAAAAGCCATTCATGATAGCAACCGCTACATGGATTGTATTGCAATCAGTGATAGCTTTAACTGGGTTCTACACGCATGTTGACGCAGTGCCGCCAAGATTCCCTTTGTTGGTGTTGCCACCGTTTTTCTTGCTTATTTACAACCTCACCACCACAAAAGGGAAACAATTCCTTCATTCCCTTGATATAAAAACGCTCACTATTTTCCATACCATTCGGATACCCGTGGAAGTGGTCTTATACTGGCTTTATCAGCACAAAGCAATCCCCATGTTAATGACATTTGAGGGGAGCAACTTTGATATTCTATCTGGTTTATCTGCACCGATTGTTTATTATTTGGCTTTTGTCAAGAAAACGATTGGGCGAACTACACTCCTTGCTTGGAATATCATTTGTCTTTTGTTGGTAATAAATGTGGTAGTCCGTTCCATTTTGGCATCGCCTACGCCTTTTCAACAGCTTGCTTTTGATCAGCCAAATATTGGGGTTCTTTATTTCCCATTCGTGCTATTGCCTTCTTTTTTGGTGCCGATGGTAATGTTGTCCCACATCAGTGCCATCACGCAGTTTATCCGTCAAAAAAAGATAGATAAAAGATTAGCTCTTTCTGCAATATTGGCATTATTGATTGTATTCAAAGCCCCCGCACAATCTCATTTGGATAGCTATATCTCCATGGGCTTAGCCAACAACCTAAGCATTCAGCAACAAAATTTTGAGTTGTCAAAAGCCATGTATGCTTTGAAAGAAGCAAAAACATTGTATTACCCCAACGTTGCTTTCAACTCTACCTATACCCTTGCAGAGGGTGGAAGGGTAATCGACCTTCCATTGGGCAATTTGTTGAACGGGGCTTATAGTACCCTTAACCAATTGACCGCATCCAACAATTTTCCTAAACTGGAAAACCAGAGCATCCAGCTGAACCCTAATAATTTCTATGATGTAAAACTGAGAACTACCTATCCCATTTTCAATGCAGACATCAAGTACAATTACCGAATCAAGGAATCGGAAGTGGGCTTACAAAAATTGGCCATTGACCAGTATAAAAGAGAATTGGTGAAAGACATTAAAGCGGCTTATTACCAATACGTTCAATCGCTTAAAGCAATAGATATCTATCAAAACGCACAGCAGTTGGTGCAGGAAAATTATCGAATCAACACCTCCCTTTTCAACAACCAAAAAGTAAACAGAACTGCATTGCTAAGGAGCGAATATGAAGTGAAGAAAATAGAAAACGCCTTAATAGATGCGAACAAAAACAGCGAAAACGCAAAAGCATATTTTAATTTTCTCCTGAATCGTTCGCTAAAGGATAGCATTCTTACAGACGCATTTTCCAGCTCGCTGCCCGTATCTGTCGATGCAATTGCAGATGTATCCAATAGAGAGGAATTGGGCAAATTGTCAAAGGCACAAGACATTCATCGCAACCTAATTATGTTGAACAGCACTTATCATTTGCCCAAGGTTAGTGCCATGTTGGACGGTGGCGCACAGAATTTCGACTTCGTCATCAATAAACACACGCCTTACATGCTCCTTGGGCTTTCGGTGGACTGGAATTTATTTTCCGCAGGAAGAAACAAGTACAAAGAAAAAGCAGCAGAAGCATCGCTCAGCAGCATAAACAAACAAACCGAATTTGTAAAAAGCCAACTGGATTTGCAACTCTCCACTGCTTCTAATTCATTTCATGCCGCTGTGAAAGTGTATGGAAATACCGCGTTTCAAGAGAAAGCAGCCCTACGCAATTACACCGATTTGCTCAAGCTGTACAAAGAAGGGCAGGTGATTTATATAGAATTGTTAGACGCTCAAACCCAATACATCAATGCCCAACTACAAACCAGTATTGCCCTCATGGACACCTGGATAAAATACACGGAAGTAGAAAGGGCCAACGCATCATTTCATTTAAAATAGTAATAATCATATTATCATGAAGAAAGTATCATTTTTCGGAATTGCAATCATTGCAATCAGCGCAGTAGCCTGCCACAACGCACATAAAGAAGACAAAACATTCAGTAGCGAACCCATACCCGTGAAAGTGGTGCAAGTACAACACAGGCAAACAAAGCCCCAAGTTGTTGCCACCGGCCTGATTACAACCGACCAAGAGGCCAAGTATGGATTTAAAATTGGCGGAATCATTGAAAATGTGTATGTGGAAGAGGGTCAGTATTTTAAAAAGGGGCAATTGTTGGCCACTTTAAAAACCACAGAGATAGAATCGCAATTGCAGCAAGCAAAATTGGCCAGTGAAAAAGCACGAAGGGATTTTAACAGGGCTAAGAATTTATACAAGGACAGTGTGGCTACATTAGAACAATATCAAAATGCCCAAACAGGCTTGGATGTGTCTAAACGCACTATCGATCTGGTTCAATTCAATAAACAATACACCGCCATTTATGCACAAGTGGATGGTTTTGTAACTAAAAAATTAGCCAACCCGGGCGAAGTGATTGCGGCGGGTTATCCAGTATTGGCTATTAACCAAGTAACCGCCAAACAAGGGTGGGTACTAAAAGTAGGCGTTACCGATGCGGAATGGGCTGCAATAGGATTGGGCGATAAAGCCAACATAAAAATAGATGCCTATCCCAATCAAGCTTTTGACGGCACGGTATCCAAAAAATATCTGGCTGCCGACCCATCAAGTGGCACGTTCACGGTAGAATTAACGCTGAACAGCCCTGCTAAAAGTTTTGCTTTGGGAATGTATGCCCAAGCGGTGATTGCCTTAAAAGGAATTCAATCCAACGCTACCATTCCTTACGAAGCTTTAGTGGAGGCCAATGGGAATGATGCCTTTGTATTTACACCGTTAGCCAACAATAAAGTAAAAAGAGTACCTATCAAAATTGCATCGTTCGACCAGCAATGCGTAACCATACAATCTGGCTTGGAAAATATTCCTTCTATCGTGATTGCCAACACCGCTTTCCTGAACGAAAACACGTCTATCACCATTCAAAACAAATAACTATGAACCTTACAAATTTTTCCGTAAAAAATTATCAGTTTACGCTGATTATGTTCCTCATGATAGCGGTGGTGGGTGCGGTTACCTTGTTCACCATGCCAAGGGCAGAAGACCCACAAATCAATCCCCCACAATTCCCCATCGTCATCATTTACCCCGGCACCAGCCCAAAAGATTTGGAAGAATTGGTGGTAAAACCCGTGGAGAACAAAATGTCTGAATTGGACAATATCGACAAAATCACTTCTGAAATCCAAGATGGCTATTGCATCATAAAAGTTGAGTTTAAGTATGGGCAAGTCATTGATAACAAATACCAAGAAGTAATCAGGGAAATGAATGCGCTGAAAAGCAGTTTGCCCAAGGATATTTCTAATATCGAAGTGAGAAAAGTAGATCCTTCGGATGTAAGCATCTTGCAAATTGGCCTGGTGTCTGAAACGGCTTCCACCCAAACCTTGAAAGACAAATCTGATGATTTAAAAGAAGCATTGGAAAAAATCAGCTCCCTTAAAAAGGTAAAAGTGTCCGGCATCCCCGAGCAAATGGTACGGGTGGATTTGAATCTGCAAAAAATTGCACAGCTCAATATTCCATTGAATGTTGTTTTGGGGAGCATTCAAAGCGAAGATGCCAACATACCGGGGGGTAGTTTACATGCAGGCACTAAAACCTTCAATGTAAAAACCAGTGGCAAATTCACCAGCATAGATGATATAGCCAACACAGTGGTGTATAATGGAAACGGCCATATCATCCACCTAAAAGACATTGCTACGGTCGTTTTTAGAAATGAGGAAGAACGCCATATTACCAGACTAAATGGACATCGAGCAGTCATCATTACCGCTGCGCAAAAAGTGGGGGAAAATATTGCCAATACCCAAAAAGCTTACCTGCCCGTAATAGATCGTTTCAAAAAAGATTTGCCCGCCAATATCAAATTGATCACCCATTTCGATCAGGGCGAAAATGTTAGTCGTAGGTTGGAAGGGTTAGGCGAAGATTTTATCATTGCCATTGGCTTGGTGCTATTAACGCTGTTGCCGTTAGGTTTTCGAGCATCTTTGATTGTGATGATTGCCATACCGCTTTCATTGGCGTTGGGATTGGTAGGCTTACATGCGTTTGGCATTTCCCTCAACCAATTGAGCATTGTAGGTTTGGTAGTGGCTTTGGGTTTGTTGGTGGACGATAGCATTGTGGTGGTGGAAAATATAGAAAGGTGGCTGCGGGATGGACATTCCAAAATGGAAGCGGCCATTAAAGCAACACAGCAAATCAGCATGGCCGTGTTGGGCACAACCGCTACCTTGGCCATTGCATTTATGCCCTTGGTTTTCTTGCCCGCTGGCCCAGGGGAGTTTATTAGAGGCTTGCCGTTGGCCGTTATCACCAGCGTGGTAGCTTCCATGTTGGTGTCGCTCACGGTAGTGCCTTTTTTAAGTAGTCGGATGTTGAAAGAACACGATAACCCCGAAGGCAATTTTTTATTAAGGGCCATTAAAAAAGGAATTAACGGCACGTATTCCAAAATGATGCACAAGGCATTGGCATTTCCTAAAACGACGCTGTTGATTGCAGGCATGTTGTTTCTGGGTGCTGTTTTGGTGTTTCCAAAGCTTGGTTTTAAATTATTCCCTGCATCTGAAAAGCCTATTTTCTTGGTAAATGTTCGGTTTCCGCTTCAAACGAGTTTGGAGGAAAACAACCGCATCACCAAACAAATAGAAGATTCATTGTCAAAAAACAAAGCAATCGATTATTTCACCACCAATATTGGCAAAGGCAACCCACAAGTGTATTACAATGTGGTGCAGCAAGAAGAAAGAATTGATTTTACCCAGTTTTTCATCCAACTAAACAACGAAACAAAACCAACCGAGAAAAAGGGAATAATCGAGCAGTTAAGGAAACAATTTAAAAATTTCCCTTACGCCATGGTGGAAGTGAAAGACTTTGAACAAGGCCCGCCCATCGAAGCCCCCATATCTATCCGGGTGTTTGGGGATAATTTGGATACGCTGAGAAAACTGTCTTACGATGTAGAAAAAATCATTCGCCACAACCCCGATGTGTTGTATGTGAACAATGAAACCAATATCCTAAAAACAGATTTAAAAATAAATATCAATCGGGAAAAAGCCAGGACGTTGGGTGTTTTGACGGCAGACATTGACCGTACCGTTCGCATGGCGGTGGCTGGTTTGCAAATGGGTACTTATACCAATGATGATGGCGATAGTTATAAAATAACCGTGGATGTTCCAAAAGCGCAATACGCAGATTTAAAAGTGTTGGAAAATCTATTCATCAACAATGCGGTGGGTACTGCTATTCCGCTAAACCAAGTGGCGCAAGTAACTTTTGAAACCTCGCCAACGGCTATCAACCATGCCAACAAAAGCCGTTTTGTCAAGGTAACGGCATCTACCCAACAGCAGGTGTTGGCCAATAATGTGCTAAAGCAAATCGTACCGCAGTTGAATGCCCTTTCAATGCCCAAAGGATATTATTACAAGCTATCGGGCGAGGCAGAAAGTGAAGGCGATGCATTTGGCGGGAATTTTCTAACCGTTATTTTATTGACCGTCTTCCTGTTTACCGCCGTATTGATTTTACAGTTCAAAACCTTCAAGGGGCTATTGATCATACTCTCTGTAATCCCCTTGGGCGTGGTTGGTGGCGTGGCCATGCTGTGGCTAACTGGCAACCCCATGTCGTTCGTGGCCATCATCGGTTTCATCGGTTTAGCGGGCATCGAGGTAAAAAATTCAATCCTATTGGTGGATTTTACCAACCAACTCCGCGCCGAGGGCATGGAACTGAACCAAGCCATTGAGCAAGCGGGCGAAACAAGGTTCTTGCCCGTAATCCTCACTTCTTTAACGGCCATTGGCGGATTGATCCCCATTGCCATCAACCCCAATCCCTTGATATCGCCCTTGGCATTGGTGCTCATCGGTGGGCTGATCAGCTCCACCATCCTTTCACGCATCGTCACACCGGTGATGTATAAATTAATCCCACCAGCTATTAATTCATAAATAAAATTAAATTAAATACCATGAAAAAGTTCATCACATTGTTAACGATTGTTTCCAGTTTTTTCACCCTTCCCGCATTGGCCCAATCAAAGGGAAATGCAATAGTAGGCGAGTGGATGTCGCCCAAAAAAGACAGCAAATTTGAAATCTATGCCTCCAACAACAAATACTATGGCAAAATCATTTGGGGTTCTGGAGCGGCAACTACCGACCAGAAAAATCCAGATGAAAAATTGAGGAATAGACCACTGATTGGTTTGGTGATGTTGACCGATTTTGTATTTGACGGTGACGACACATGGGGCAAAGGCACCATCTACGACCCCCGTGAAGGCAAGTACTATTCGTGCAAACTCACCCTGAAATCGCCCAATGAATTGAATGTAAGGGGCTTTGTGGGCATATCGCTTTTCGGCAGGTCGGAAATTTGGACTAGGATAAAATAACAATAATTGATTTAACATTAGAAGCAATCAACTACTAGCTACCCAACCAGCCATAGTATTTTTTGCAAAATGAAACCGTTCTGTCACCCATCAGGACGGTTTTTTTGTGTCCAAATAAATCCGTCGATTGGATGGGTCTACATGTCCGCCCAATATGCGGCAATTATTCGGATACACCATCCTCGTTATGGAATAATGCAGGCAAAGAAACACATTGCCCAACGGTAGGAATAAGAGTCAGGACACCGCTTTGACATGAAGAAGTAAAGGAATAATCGAGGGAATCTGGCAATACAGGTTTTGAAGCAAAACCAAAAAGTGCATTTTACTTCCGGAGGGCTTCCGCCGACTTCCAAAGGGCTTCCGCCCACTTCCAAAGGTCTTCCGCCAGCTTCCAAAAGGCTTCCGCCAGCTTCCAAAGGTCTTCCGCCGACTTCCAAAGGTCTTCCGCCAGCTTCCAAAAGGCTTCCGCCAGCTTCTAAAAGGCTTCCGCCAGCTTCTTAACCCACATT
>JAIXOJ010000139.1 GCA_027486835.1 Chitinophagaceae bacterium | reverse complement strand
GTGGACACATAGCGTTTCCTTGTGGTGCCTGACCATTTTTGAGTGGACACATAGCGTTCCTGCTGGGCGTGATGTTAGCAAAGCGCATCTCGCCTGAACAGATAAATGGGATTTCCCAATCCCATTACCGACAAACGTCTTTGAAACCGCTGTACGACCTGTTCCGATGACATGTTGCACTTCGGTTTCTCAGTAAAAACTTCCCGAAAGTTTGAAACTTTCGGGAAGTTGATGTACGATTTTATTCCATTCTGGATACTTAATACACACAACCACCTATCCTTCCTCCACCTCTCCAGTTGCTCCCGCCTTTTGAGCAACACCAGAAGGCGTATCGCCAAAGCGTTCTTTAAATCGGGTATTGAAATGTTTTCGGTCGCTGATTCCCACTTCATGCATCACTTCGTTTATGCGTTTGTTCGGTTGGTTGGTTAGTAATTGGTAGGCTCTGTCTAGCCTTGTTGCGTATGTATTGAATGGGCGATTGGCCAGTGAGGGCAGTTATTTTCCTGTGAAGCTGCCTTCGGCTCATGTTGAGTTGCTGCGCTAGTTCATCAATGTCAAGCTTATCCTCTTCTTTTTGCTGAAAAATATATTGCTGTATGCTTTCTAGGAAGCCTATTTCTAAGCCAGTTTCATCATGAATTGGTAAGTCTGTTGTTGTAGGAATCTCCTCTTTGTTGGTAGCAAGTAGGCTATGGTCTGGGGTTGTATCAATAGGAGTGGTATGTTATGGTGTGCTATATTTTGTTTGCAAAAGTTGGGTGTATGCCAACAATTGATTCATCCTAATGATGAGTTCTTGGGCATGAAATGGCTTGCTCAAATAAGCATTTGCACCTGTTTGATAGCCCTGCATTTTTGAATTAAGGCTATGTTTAGCGGTGAGCAACACTATGGGGATATGGCTTGTGATGATATTATTTTTCAATTCGGCTACCAATTCATAGCCATCTTTTCGGGGCATCATCAAGTCGCTGATAATGATACTGGGCATCAGTTCAATAGCTTGGTCAATACCGTCCTGCCCATCCTTGGCTTCGAAAATAGTATAGCCTTGTTCTTGCAAAATCATACCTATGAAGGAACGCATTTCGGCATTATCATCTACTATTAATACTGTTTTTTCTGTGTCGGCAGGCTGTTCAGATAAGGTGATTTCGCTTATACTATTCGTAGGTTGAGCCATTTCAGCAGTTGTCCATAAGCTTTCATTCGGTTCAAGGATGTTTACAGCAGGTTGCTGCTGATTGGTTACAGATTTTTCAGCCCCTTCGGATTGATTTTGTTTCATGGTAGGATAAGTATCAAACTGTATGGAAAAACGAGTGCCTTCGCCCAACTTACTATGTACGGTTATTTTACCATTTACCTGCTCTACCAGTTCTTTCACCAACGCCAGCCCAATGCCCGTTCCCTCGCCGCGACGAGTGCTGCTATTGTCCACCTGATAAAACCGATTAAAGATGGCTGCTAGATTTTTTTCGGGAATACCTATCCCAGTATCTTTTATTTCGAGCATCCAAACAGCTGCATTCATCATCGATACATTCAAGGTAATCGTACCTCCATGCTGGGTAAACTTAATAGCGTTAGACAGCAGGTTGTGGGCGATTTTCTCTAGCATTGGCTTATCAGCATTTGCAATGATGATACTCGGTTTTGCATCAAATACCATTTCGAGTTGTTTTTGCTGCGCCACTATAAGAAACGAATCAAACACTGCTTTGAGCATTGGCACTATATCGCCTTCTGCAAAGTGTAGATTCATTTTGCCGGCTTCCAATTTAGAAATATCCAACAGGGTATTTACCAATCTGAGCAACCGCACTGCATTGTTATAGATAATCTGCATTTTGTTCATCTGCCTTAGTTCCAGTTCGGACAGCAACATCCTAGCAGGCTCTAGAATAAGCGTAAGCGGAGTGCGCAATTCATGAGTAACATTGGTGAAAAATCGGTTCTTAAATTCATCCAACTGTTGCAATTGTTCGGTTTCTTTTTCTTTAAAAGACAATTCGTTTTGCAATCGAATCCTTTTAATCTGAAAGTGATATAAAGCAATGCCCGCTGCTGCTATCAATAAAGCATAAGCCATGTATGCCCAAGCTGAAAGCCACCATGGTGGGCGAATTATAAAGGTGATAGTTGCTTCAGTAGGATTCCAATCACCGTTTTCGTTGCTGTTGCTTACATGCAAAGTGTACGTGCCAGGCTGCAAGTTGGGATAATTGGCTTCGTTTTTTGTATCGGCAAGTACCCAGTCTCTGTCCACACCGTCCATTTTGTAGCGATAATGATTAACCCCGAGCTTATGGAAATTGGTGGCAATGAAACCGATATTGATAAAATTTTGGTGATGACTAAGTGTGAGGCTCGAAGTAGTTTCTAGTGTAGCACCTAAAATGCCTGTACTATCAAAAGGCGCAATAGGCTGGTTGTTGATTTTTAGGTTGGTAAAATAAACGGGGGCAAAAGAGGTGTCGAACAAAAATTTGTTGGGCTGGATAATATTGATACCACTCACCCCACCAAAAAACAATCGACCGTCAGTATGTTGAAAAAAAGCACCCGTATTAAACTCATTTGCTTGCAGCCCATCGGCTACTGTGAAATTGTGAAAAAATTTTTTCGCAGGAATAAAACAAGAAATCCCTTGATTGGTACTTAGCCAAAGCCGCCCCATGCTGTCGGGCAACACTGCATACACTACGTTATTTGGCAAGCCGTCTTTGGTAGTAAAATGTTCACAGCTACCAGTAGCCTTATTCATTTTATTAAGCCCACCGCCTTTGGTTGCCACCCACAAAAACAATTCGTGCTGTTGAGGATCATCGTGTACACTCAAGATATCGTTATTACTCAGCGAAGCAAGATTCACAGGATTATTGGTGAACAGCTTAAAATCAACCTTATCCGTTGTTTTCGCTTGCATTTGCAACAACCCATATGGCGTACTTAACCAAAACACCCCATTCTTGCTTTGGTAAATCTGCTTAATTAATACGCCTTTATCTCTCAAAGGCATGAGCGATGCAAAATCATACACCTGCACCTTGCTTGAACCATCATAAATACAGCCCATTTGCTTATTAGGCAACTCGAACCAACAATTGTCCTGTTGGTCTATCTTAATATGAAAATCATTCACCCTAACACCTGTAGGAATAGCATATGGCAACAAGCGTTTTCCGGTAGATGAACACTGAATTAGTTCTAAACTTTCACCAGCCCTGCTGCTAGATAAACCAACGTAATACTGAATGCCTTTAGTAGTTTCTAAATGGTGCGTCACCTGCTTTATACCTGCAATTGGCATAATGGCAGTAGTAGTATTGCTATTGGAAAGCTCCAATAATTGGTTTATATCTCTGATAACTATTTTTTTACCGCTACCCTCAATATAGTAATTGCCTTCTGAGAAAGGTAAGCTTTGCAGCGATGAACCAGCACCGTTGAAGCTGTACAAGCCATAACCGTTGCTACCTACCCAAACTCGATTTTGCCTGTCTATTAAAAAAGCATGGGCATTGCCTTCGCTTACTATTGTATTAAAAACAGGCTTTTCATTTCCAATGCTTTTCGTTTCAATTTTCACAAAGCCTTTGTATGACCAGCACCACAAGTGTTGCTTACTATCCAAGATCAAATGGTTGTAGTTAATTGGCTTGTTATGGTCATCATTAGGAAGTGAAACTTGCTGAACAATGGCATTCCTTTTCCAATGCAATAACTTTCCATCCTTGATAAGCCAATAAGAAGTGTCTAATTTATCAAAAGCAACATTTTCAAATGCTACTCCCTTACTTACAGCAGTAACATCATCTTTTGCAACAGCATTATTTTCGGTATTGAATAACCATAATTCGCCATTTTTATTATAGCAACCTAATTGATGTTCATCATGAAAGAAAATATTCTGGTTGCTTGGGAAATGCTTCGACAATATTTGAATTGGTTGTACCAATAAATCTTCAGTGTTAAAAGAACTAGAAGAAGGTTTGGGTATAATTTTCACCAATCCGATAGTAAAGTAATTCAACCAAAGCGAACCATCTTTCATTTCAATAATCTGCCTTAGTCCAAAGTTCTTGAGTATCGGGAAACGGTGAGCCAGATGGGTGAATTTGCCTGTTTTTTTGTTGTAATAATCCAATCCTAAATCTTCCACACTTACCCATATCCCCCCTCTTGAATCTTCAAAAACAAGCTCAATGTTGTTACCACAAATGCTATTGCTATCGAAGGGATCGTGTGTAAAGTTTTTAAATTGATAGCCATCGTATCTGTTCAAGCCATACAATGTACCTGCCCAGATAAACCCTTCTTTATCTTGAATTAAAGCGGTGACCATACCTTGAGAGAGACCATCGGAGGTGGTGAGATGGGTAATGGTTGTTTGGGCGGTAGCCGAAAGCACTATGTTGAATAGCAATAAAAATAGCAACCCCTGAAAAAGTCTAACCATTACCTTATTAATGTTGGGCAAATATATTGGTGGGCAAGAGAACGTGTGGTAGTTATTGATTGGAAGGAGCAAACACAGAGCGTTAAGCTCAACCGAAGACGCTTCTAACAGCTTAAATTGGTTGGCTTTACCTATGGGTGAATAAATAATTATCACTTTATTCCCTCTGGTAAAAATACCAATTGCCCCCCAACAAAAAAGGCCACCAACCGAAGCTGGTGACCTTTTAATACAATACAACCGAATGGGTTATTTCTTTTTGTTCTTGTACAATTTGTTTACGCCGTAAGAAGCGCCTGCTGCTAACAACAAAGAAATTCCGCCGTCAATAGGTGCTGCTCCACCGCCTCCACTGCCGGGAGGAGTGGCGTGGGCTACTGTTGCAGCTAAGAACAACACTACGGTCATCGTAATCATTTGAACCAAATTCTTTTTCATGGTCTTTTTTTATTTTTTTGTCCGCTTTTCCCCTGAAAGCAGACGGTTATAAATGAATGTCCTACTTGGGGTTTGTAGGGTTAAACCTATAAGGTTTTGAAAAACTTATAGGTTTGAAAGAATTGTTTAAACCTCCTTACTTCACCTTCCAAACCCCCGGCCCTTGCCCCCGTCTCCGCATAGCGGAGGAGAGGGGGCTGAGGGGTGTTTTGGTTGCGGTGGGGTTACACAAACCAAGGGAGGGTTGAAGTAAATAAACCTATAAGGTTTTTGAAACCTTATAGGTTTGAATGAGCAAGTTGGGCTTTTAAGGCACAATTACCTTGGCCACTATTTCGCCTGCAATCTTCACCACATAAGTAGCATTGGTTGATGCACTTACAGGTATGTTCAAGCGAGTTCCGTTCATCGTAGCAGTAGCTATTTGCTGTCCAAGGGTGTTATATACCACCACTTTGGCATTGTTCACCGCAACTGAATTGGTTACTTGGATGGCTTTTTTAGCTGCAAACACTTTATAGGTATTATTGGCGGCGGCTACTGCTGCGGCTGGGCGACCAAATACTACACTGTAGCGTGTGTTGCTTGTGGTTGCTTCTGTAGCAATCGCTATTTCAGTACCTGCTTTCAACTCGGTATAGCTACCAGTTTTGGCATCTTTCAAGTAAGCAGGTAAATTGTTGTTGTACTCGCCCACTTTCAAGAGATACACACCTGCAACTGGCGTACTGATATTCAAGGCCAATTCATCACCTGCTTTGAAGTCTGCAAGGGCTTCGATAGCTGCTTGCTTGCCTTCATGAACAAATGACAAACTTGCATTAGTAGCTTCTGCTGGCATTGGAGGTTTTACTGATGCTATTGGTTGAGCAATACCCACTTTGGTGTAGGCCACCACTTCATCGGTTTCCGCTAAGTTGGCTGGGTTTACAATTTGCAAACGCAACTGTTGAAGCTGTGCACTACCGAAGAAAGTAGGATTCACATCTGAAGTGCGAATACTGTTGTTGTACGTAATGTTGGTGGATTGATTCACCAATACAAAAAACGCTTGGGTAGAAGCAATCACATTGCCCACACCGTTAGTACCTACCGTGCCGTTATAAGTCTGCCATTGACCGTTTACGCCCTTGGTTGCTTTCCAGATATAGCAAGCTTGATCGCCCCAAACACCTGGGTTTAAGCTGCGCAATGCACTCCAACTGATGGGTGATGGGTAGGGGTTGCCTATCAAATTCCAACCACGGGTGGTGGCATTAGTAGCCGCAAAAGTTACTGGAACGCTTATCGTGCCATTAGCAGGTGTACCTGTACTCACCAAAGTGGTAGGTACTTTAGACAACCATGCCGTTAAACCTTTACCGCTGGTGGTAATAGCCGATGGATTGGTAAAATGGTAGAAAGCAGAATCTAAAATTGATTTCTTGTTGGCACTTTCTCTATACTCTTGCAAGGTGGCTATTTTACCAACGCCTGCAGCACTAGCCGCAATATTGTTTACACCCGTGATGGAGAAATATTTACCCCAATTGCCCACCGTGTTGTTGGTTACAGGGCTGCTGATGTGGTGGTAACCGTTGGCTCCGCCGATGTAGCGCTCCATATTGATGTTGCCAGTTAATGTACCGCCGTTCTCTTGGATCAACGCAGTTTGGTTGGAGGTTGATTTCAAGGTCACTTTGCCGTTAGTGGTTAAAGAACCGCTGGTTTTTTTCAAAATGCCAGTAACCGCAATGCTATCTACCAAGATGTTATCTGCCACCAATGGCCCTACGGAGTAATTACCTGCTATTTCCAAGTTGTTGAAAATGGTATAACCGCTCAAGGTGGCAGCACTGCTGCTTAGTAATACTATATTACCTTTTCCACCTAAGGTAGGCACGCCACTGTTTACCCAATTGCCCGATATGTTGAGCGTACCATTATTGGTCAGTGAAGCACCGATGCTGATCGTTATGTTTTTAACATTCACTGCGCCACTAATAGATGGTTTGCGTACGGTATTGGCAATAATAGCATCGGTAGATACTGTTGGCACTACACCTGAACTCCAGTTAGCCGCATTGTTCCAATCATTGGATACCGTTCCAGTCCAGGTATTGGTGCAAGGCGTAATGGTCAATACCAAAGTAGCCGTACTATCACATCCAGCAGCGTTCACCAATGTTTTGGTATAAGTACCGCTTGTGGTGTAAGTAGTACCGTTCCATACATAGCTGCCGCAATTGGAAATGGTGGTGGTGCTTGTTGTAGGAGAACAAGGGGAGCAAGTACTGATTTGGGTAGGTGTAGTCCTATTAGTAGTTGTTCCGTCACCTAATTGCCCAAAGATATTGTTTCCCCATGCCCATATACTTTTATCCGTCTGAATCGCTGCGGAATTAGCATTAAATCCAATTATGCTGACCCAATTCGTGGCAGTTCCGATTTGGGTAGGTATACTTCTATTTGTGGTTGTGCCATCACCCAATCTTCCACTTAAATTACTTCCCCAAGCCCACAAAGTGCCATCGGTCTGAACACCTAATGAATGCAAGCCCCCTGCTGATACGCTTGACCAATTGGTGGCAGTACCTATTTGGGTAGGTGCAGTTCTGTTAGTGGTTGATCCATCACCTAATCTTCCAGCACTATTATTTCCCCAAGCCCACAAAGTGCCATCGGTTTGAATGGCTAAAGAATGACTACCACCTGCTGATACACTTGCCCAATTTGTTGCCGTTCCGATTTGGACAGGGGTATTACTTTCAGTGGTTGTGCCATCACCTAATTGTCCACTACTGTTACTTCCCCAAGCCCACAAAATGCCATTGGTTTGAATGGCCATTGAATAATTACCGCCTGCTGATATACTTGCCCAATTGGTGTTAGAACCTACTTGAGTAGGAGTATTATTGTTATTCGTATTTGTTCCATTCCCTAATTGTCCATTAGAGTTACTTCCCCAAGCCCACAAAGTGCCATCGGCTTTGAGTGCTAATGTATGACTCAAACCCGCTGATATGCTTGCCCAATTGGTGGCTGTTCCAATTTGGGTAGGTGTAGTTGTATTAATTCCATTGGTCGTGCCATTACCCAATTGTCCAAAACCGTTTGCACCCCAAGCCCACAAGGTACCATCAGTTTTTAGTGCTATTGTATAGGTATTTCCCACTGCAACGCTAACCCAGTCGGTAGCTGTTCCGATTTGAGTAGGTGTAGCTTTTCGTGTGGTTGTGCCATCACCCAATTGTCCATTATTATTGTTTCCCCATGCCCACAAGGTACCATCTACTTGAATGCCCACCGTGTGATTGGCTGTGCTTCCTTTTGCTATGGTTTTGAAACAGCCCGACACTGGCTGGTAAATGGTCAACTCAAGTGTTGCCGTGCTATCGCAACCTGCAGCATTGGTAGTAGTATAAGTGTAAGTTCCACTTGTAGTGTAGGTAGTGCCATTCCATGTATAGCTGTTTGGACTGTTGACCGTAACGGAGCTTGTTGTGGGTTGGTTGATGGTCAATACCAACGTGGCCGTGCTATCGCATCCTGCTGCATTGGTGGTAGTGAAAGTATAAGTACCGCTTGTATTGTAGTTTGTACCATTCCAAGTATAGCTGCCGCAAGCAGATACAGTTGCACTTGATGTTGTAGGTGCACAAGGATTAACTACAGCAATGCTAACATCTGTTGTAGAGGAACATCCTTTTGCACTTGATGCCGTTATTGTGTAAAGTGTTGAATTAGACAATCCTGTAGGAGTGCCACTAATTGCACCCGTAGTATCATTAAACACTAAGCCTGTAGGCAAACTTTTATTGATGGAGTAAGCGGGAAAGTAGGGATTATAGCCAGTTTTCAAGATTACATGAGGGTATCCAATGGAGTATAAATTTGACTCTCCGTCAAAAGATAGTTGGTTTACCAAATATTGATCATCCAAAGACAGGATACTCGTATTGCCAAAAGGGGTTATTTTTAGCAACTTAGAGACACCATCTTCAGTATAATTTGCAACAACAACATTACCCTTTGCATCTACTACTAAACCAAAATTCATGCTTCCAGAATCTGTAGTAGCAAAAACACTAGATGTACCATTTGGTGCTATTTTAAGTATAGTATTCTTATCACTGGTTACATAGATATTATCTAATGCATCTATAGCTAACCCATAAACGTCGATGTTACTATAAATAATAGTCTTGCTAGTACCTGTTGGATCTATCTTGTAAAGGTTATTCGCATCTCCAACGTAAATATATCCCTGTTTGTCAACTACAATAGTGCAGTAAGCAGAAATGCCCTCTGCGGCTGTTAATGTGGTAGTTTTTCCGTCAGGAGATAATTTGGAAATTTTATTAATTCCACTAGCGTTTTGATCCTTCCAGCCAAAATAGACATTCCCCTTAGCATCTAATCCAAAAGAATTCGCAAACTGTGCCGGTTGAGTGGTAGTATATAATAAGGCAATATTGCCAAATACATCACGTTTCTTGATAAAAAATTCATTATAAGTAATAGCTCCGATATAGTAAACATTGCCAAAAGAATCTACCGCTATAGCCATACTTGAATTATCAGATGGCAATATACTTGGAGTTATAAAATTGGAAGTTGCGAGCGCTCCACCAGAGACAGTTGGCATCAATGGTGTGATTGCTGTGTTTGTATTATAAGTTTGAACTCCTGTAAGGTTATAACTAATTACTGGAGCACTGTCAATAGTTAAACGCAAAGTAACCACACTATCGCATCCTATTGCATTGGTTGTAGTGTAAGTATATGTACCGCTAGCAGTGTAAGTTGTGCCATGCCAAGTGTAGCTACCACAAGCACTGACCGATTGTGTAGATGTGGTAGTAGTACAAACAACCGAAATGTTCAATAAACTGGTGGTTCCACCTCCTTTATTACTTGCCGTAACCGTGTAATCAGCAGCGGCACTTGCCTTAGTAGGTGTACCGCTAATGATACCAGTTGCGGTATCAATTGTTAACCCATTTGGCAAAGCAGGGCTAATGCTGTATTTGCTTACTGGACCACCTTCTGTTGAAATTTTCGTTATTGCGGTATCGTTCATATCAGACACATAAAGGTTACCCGCCACATCTATTGCAACTCCAGTTGGATACTTAAAACCAGCATTTATCGTGATTGGTGTGCCATAGCTACCACCATTGTAAGGTATTTTTTTCAATGCTTTGTTGCCAGCATCTGCCACATAAATATTTCCTGCAGGGTCCAAGGTTACACTTTGAATGATACTAAATCCAGAACCAATGGTAGTAGCCGTAAGTCCATCAGGAGAAATCTTCCAAAGAGTATTAAAAAAAGTTTCCGCCGCATATACACTACCTGAAGCATCAACAGCTAGACCATTAACACCAAAGAACCCAGAACGATGGGTGGTAACAGTAACACCATCTGGAGCAATTTTTTTTATAATCAGGCCATTATTATCTGCAACAAATACATTGCCTACAGCATCAACTGTTATAGCGGTAGGACTATTAAACCCAGACCCAAGGGTGGTAATTGTAACGCCATCTGTTGCGATTTTCTTCACAGAATTATTCCAATTATCTGCTACATATATATTACCTACAGCATCTGATGCAATAACAGAATTAAGTCCAAGATCAGACCCGATGGAAGTAACAGTAACCCCGTCTGTGGCTATTTTCTTGACCGTATTCTTATCCGTACTTTCATTAATTGTAAGATATACATTACCTACTGCGTCAACAGCTACACTATTTTGCCCTAATAATCCTGGATAACCAATTTTTGTAATGGCACGCACGGCCGAGGGGCTAAGTGGCGTTATGCTATTACCTACTTTAAAGGTATCTGGTGTGATATAAGCAAAATTACCAGGGGCTGCAAGGGGTAGGATTGTTAAGTTCAACATTGTTAAACTATCGCAACCTGCTGCACTTAAGCTATCGAAGGTGTAAGAACCACTAGAGGTGTAAGTGGTGCCATGCCAAGTGTAGTTTTCAGTAGCAGAAACATTAAGCGTAGTAGTTTTATTCTGGTTGATGGTCAAGTTAAGGAAAGCAGTGCTATCGCATCCTACGGCATTGGTTGTTTTGTAAGCATAATTACCACTTTGGGTGTAGGTAGTCCCATTCCAGCTATAGCTACCACAAGTAGTATTTGATTGATAAGAAACCACACCCGAAGAAACGGTTTGATTGGTGTTGGCGATAAAGTTTGAGGTAGAACCGTTCAAGGTAAAGTTGGCCAATGTTCCATTATTGGCATTGGAGGATTTATCTGTAACGGTTGTAATGGCAGTGTTATTACCGCCTGCTACACCTTGGTTAAAATTGTAGTATGCTACCAATCCAGGTTCTGTTCCAGAAAGTTCGTCGTTCATCCTTGTTTGGATTTCAGTTTGAGTAAGTGCTTTGTTCCAAATTCTTACCTCGTCCAAAGCACCCTGCAAACCGTTATCACCATTAAATGAACCAAGATAAACTCGACTTCCACTAACAGGTTGCACACTTGTGTTGGTAGATAATAAAACACCATTTTTATACAACTTAAGTGTGCTTGTGCTTGCATCGTAACTTAAGGCTACATGATACCAAGTGTTGGTAGCAAGTGCAACATTGTCTTGTACTTGAGCAAAATTTCCACTTTGACCTGCAGTCAATACCCCATTTGGAACATAGAAAGCGTGTAAGGCATCACTAGCCCCAGAAATGATGTTATTCGAATAATTTGTAGCCGATAAATTAATCCAAGCTTCTTTGGTATAGCTTGTGGGTAGAATAGTACCCGCATTTACCAAATTGTTGTTATTAGCATTAAAGTTTAAAGCATTGCCAAAAGTAGAATGGCCTTTAAAGGTCAAAACCAATGTTGCTGTACTATCGCATCCTTCTGCATTAACCAACTTTTTGGTGTAGGTGCCGTTAGAAGTGTAGGTAGTACCATTCCAAGTGTAGCTACCACAAGCAATGATGGTTTGTGATGAAGTGGTAGGGGAACAAGCAGGGTTTACAGTAATTTTTAGCACTGTTGAAGTAGTGCCACTCACATTACTCGCTGAAATAGTATAATCTGTTGCAGCATTTATCGCTGTAGGTGTACCACTAATACTACCAGTGTTTGGATCAATACTCAATCCATTTGGCAAACTTGGGCTAATGCTATAATAAGCTGTACCCCCGCTATTGGTAACATTAAATGAGGCTAAGTTTATACCTACTTTGCCCACTAAAGCACTAGCGTAACTAATACTTGGTACACAAGGTATAACTACATTGCCAGCAAAATTTCCGAAGGAAATTGGTGCCGTCCCTGTTGATATGGTATTAATTACCTGATCGGTTGATGCATCTATTACTGACAAATTATTGCTTCCCGTGTTGGTAACATATAACTGAGTTCCATCTGAACTAATACTGATGCCTCTAGGACTATTGCCAACAGTAATACTTTTGGTTACTGTATTGGTACTTGTGTTTACTACAGATACGGTTCCTAAAGAAGGATTAGCAACATATAGTTTTGATCCATCCAAACTATTTATTAATCCTAAAGGTCCATTAAGACCAGTGATAGTGGCAACAATTGAATTACTCGAAGTACTAATAACTGGCAAGCTGGTTTTACTACTAGTGGCTACATATACCTTGCTACCATCGGGCGAAATGCATATCCCTTCTGGAGTACTATTAGCACCTGTAGATATAGTATTGGTGACAGAGTTGGTGGTTGTATTAAACACAGACACCGTATTGTCTTGATAATTTGCAATGTAAGCGGTATTACCATCTTTAGAAAAACAAATAGCACTTGGCCAATTGCCCACAGTAACCGTTGATGTTATTTCTAAACTAGATGTACTGATAATACTCATTTGGTTTGTACCAAAAATAGGTGCATATAAATAAGTACCTTGAGGGTTGAGCGCTACATATCTTAGCGCACCACTGACCGCAATTGTTTTAATCAACCTATTAGTAGCTGTATTGACCACACTTATATCTTTACTTCCTGGATTAGCAACAAACAATGTATTGCCATCACTACTTAAACAGGATGAATAGGGATTGGTACCTACAGCAAATGTTGACATTACTTTGTTACTGCTGATATCTATTACAGACACAGAATTATCCGATAAATTTGCTACATAAGCCATCTTCTTTATAGAACCTAATGTTAGGTTTAGTGTAGCTGTGCTATCGCAACCAGCAGCGTTTACCAAAGTTTTGGTATAGATACCGCTATTTGAGTAGGTTGTTCCATTCCAAACATAGCTGCCGCAATTGGAAATGGTGGTAGTACTTGTTGAGGGAGTACAACAACTGCTGATTTGGGTAGGAGAATATTTTTCAGTGGTTGTACCATCGCCCAATTGCCCTGAGCCATTACTTCCCCAAGCCCATATACTATTATCTGTTTGAATCGCTACAGAGTGACTCGCCAAGCTAACTATGCTTGCCCAATTGGCAGTAGTACCAATTTTTGTAGGTGTAGTTCTAATGGTGGTAGTTCCATCACCCAATCTTCCATTACCGTTATTTCCCCAAGCCCACAAAGAGCCATCGGTTTGAATTCCAAATGAATGACCACTTCCTGCAGATACGCTTGACCAATTGGTGGAAGTACCTATTTGGGTAGGTGTAGTTTTTCCTGCAAGTGGACCATTATTACCTAATTTGCCTTGAGCATTGCTTCCCCAAGCCCACAAAGTGCCATCGGTTTGAATGGCTAATGTATGACTTTGTCCTGCTGATATACTTGCCCAATTAGTTGCCGTTCCGATTTGTATTGGGGTATTCCTTTGAGTGGTTGTACCATCACCTAATCTTCCATTACCGTTATTTCCCCAAGCCCACAAAGTGCCATTGGTTTTAATAGCTAAAGAATGCTGGCTACCTGCTGATAAGCTTGCCCAATTGTTGTCAGTACCTATTTGGGTAGGTGTATTTTTATCTGTGATTGTGCCATCACCAAATTGTCCACTACCGTTCCATCCCCAAGCCCACAAAGTACCATCGGTTTTGAGCGCTAATGAATAATCGCCTCCTGCAGAGATACTTGCCCAATTTGTTGCTGTACCAATTTGGGTGGGTATAGTTTTCTTAGCTGTTGTGCCATCCCCCAATTGTCCATTACCGTTATTTCCCCAAGCCCACAGAGTACCATCGGTTTTTAAAGCTATTGTATGTGAAGCACCAACCGCTACGCTTGCCCAATTGGCAGCGGTTCCAATTTGAGTGGGTGTAGATTTATTAATAATTGTGCCATCACCAATCTGTCCGAAGGCATTATATCCCCATGCCCACAAGGTGCCATTTACTTGAATGCCCACTGTATGATCGGGCTGACTTCCTTTTGCTATGGTTTTGAAACAGCCCGACATCTGTGCATTAGCTTCTTGAATGCCTGCAAATGCTAAAAGGCAGAGAGAAAAGAGAAACGAAAGAAAGCGAAATTGCTTTTTCATAATTGAGTTAAGAAATATTTTAAGCGTTAACATGATTCTTTTTAAAAACTAAAAGATGTATCGTTCAGGGTTAAAATCTGTTGTTTGATTGCGTAGATAGTCAAGAAGTGTCGTACATGTAATTTAGGGTAGTTATTATTTTATTAGAATGATCGCATGAAATAGTAATTGAGTACTTTTAAATGGTAAAACACACCATCTGCACAATAAAAGTTGAACTTAATTGAGCCATGTTTGGCGACCACAATGATGATTAGACAATACTTTTATTCTGCTTTTTTGCTTCACTTATTCCTCGTTTTTACAGCAACTGATGTAGTGCATTGTGTTTGGATATTGCACCCCATACCTATATTTTCTGCAAGAACAGTATTTATAGAAAAGCCTACAATCGTTAACATCTTTTATGATTTGAGGCTGCAATAATATAGTGCAAATCTGGTTCGGTTTATCGAATTAATTCGATGAGGAATTAGCCACTAAAATTCTTTTTTTGCCAAATGTTGATTTACAAAGTATTAATATCTGACGATCACAGCATTGTGAGGGCTGGATTGCGTCTGCATCTGCAAACCCATTTGAATATTCACAACATTGAAGATGTAAATAGCTGCAACAAAACCATGGCAGCTTTGCAGCAAAAAGATTTTACCCACCTCATTTTAGATATTTCCTTAAATGATGGTAGCTCACTAGAAATTATACCCAACATCAGAAAACTATATCCCAAACTAAGAATACTTGTTTATTCTATGCAGCCTCAAAATATTTATGGCAGGCCTTTTAAGAAATACGGTATTCATCATTACATAGAAAAATCAACCGAAGAAGAGAAGTTTTTTGCTGCCCTTGCCAATTTTTTTAATGATTACAATGCCCCTATTCCCATTAATGAGGACGACAATAGCAATAATCCCTTCACCAAGCTATCGCCAAGAGAGATGGAAATATTGTACTACTTGCTAAAGGGCATGGGTACTAAGGAAATAGCTACCAACCTAAACATTACCATGAGTACTGTATCAACCATTAAACAGAAGATCTTCGAAAAAACAGAAATGACCAACGTAAAAGAATTAACCGAATTGGCAGATTTCCACAGCTTAAACTATTAGATGACCAAAAAATATGTTTTGCCCTTCATTAAAAAGTTCTTTTTATTGCACTTTAAACCTTTTTTAGTGCATGGCTAACCATTCATGGAGCTACTCTATTGTGACTATTACCCGAAAAAAAATTGCTTTACCATACCCATTACTACTACAACTACTGCTCCTGTTTGTTGGTTTATCGGCTGCTTGTCAACTTCCTACCTACCATATCAATCATTATAATTCCGACAATGGACTAAACGTTAATGGGCTTAAAGAAATGGCTTATGATGATAGTACCCATTTTTTATGGATAGGCACTGATGGAGGCTTGCTTCGCTATGATGGCAACAAACTACAACTGTATAACAAAACAAGCAGCCCATCCATCCATTCAGAAAGAACAAGCGAAGTACACAAGAACAGTCACAATCAGATATATGTAACCAACGAATGGGGAAGTGTTATTAAAATAAAAAATCAGCACTTTTATGAATTTACGCACAATGAACCACTAACAATTTTTACTGCACAACAACTTTTTCAACGCCAATTTCTGGATGTTTCTGAACAATTTTATCATCAAGCAGATAAACTGAGCATTTACAACAGGGCAAGAAAATTTAGACTTGCCAGTTATAGCGATACTGCTTGCTTTATTTTAGATGAAGACAGTTGCTATTACCTATCTATTAGTAGCCGCAAAATACACTTACCCGATAGTATCCAAGCAACGATGGTTAGCTTATTTAAGGTAAACAACACCATTATTTATCAAAGTACAAAAGGTTTTTTTTATGCCGTAGCACTAAAACATCATCAACTAACGGTTAAAAGATTAAATCTAGATAAATCATTGTTGGGCAATGCACCACCTTCCGTTTTCTGGCGAGAAGGACGACCAACAGCCATTTGTACAAAAGAAGGAAAAATTTGCAAACTGGTGCTGAACAATCATTGCCTTTCAGCCATACCCATCTGCAACTTCATTCCTGATAAAGAGTTGATAAGCGACATACTGTATATAGAACCCATGCGAACCATTTTTATTACCATTAAAGTGAATGGTTTTTATGAACTAAAAGAACAGCAGATAATTAAACCCCTGAGTAAAGCACAACAAATTGACAAATACACTATTGCGCAGATTGCCTATCAAGATTCATTGGTCATAGCAAGTGGTCTTGGTATTTATGGCACCACAAAAACGGCTATACACCCTTTCAAGAAAGATTTTGGAGAACTAGCCTTTAGCGATTCGCACAACAACATTTGGTGGAAAGGTGCAAAAGGGCTCCATACTGTTGACTTAACTACGCATAAGGATGTGATAAAGTATATAGATGAACATGGCTCTCACATAAGCATGACCGAATGGAGAGATACTGTTTTCGCCTTGGCAAGGGAAGGTTTATTGTATTTTACTCCAAAATGTCAAGGATTTATTTACAAAACAGATGCTTCAAAAATGAAGAATCAACTGCCATACGATATGATGTTTATGTCGTCCGGTCAATTATTGGTTGCTTCTTACGATGGAGTGATAAGGCAAAATATTTATCAACCAAAAAATATTGATACAATCTTAAAGCCCAATGATGCACCGCTTAGAACCATTAGTCGTTATCAACATTATTTTCTCTTTGGTTCTTATGGCAATGGCATCCATTTATACGACGGCAAAAAGGCAAGGGCTATACCGCTGGACAAGGAGTTGAATTTACTGTTTACACATGCCTTTGTAATAGACAGCTTGGGTTATTGCTGGATTAGTACCAACAAAGGAATTTATCAGGCCAAAATGAGCGACCTAGTTTCTGCTTTTGAAGATACCACAATCAAAACAATCTATTATCATCATTACAGCAAAGAAGACGGTATGATTAATTCTGAATTAAACGGAGGCTGCATACCAAGTGTAGTAACGCTTAAAAATGGCATTATATCGTTTCCTTCTGTGAAAGGGGTTGTTTGGGTGAATCCTTACCATACAAAACCTAATTTACCAAATGACAAAATTTGGATTGAACAAGTGCTGGTAAATAAATCCGTATTTAATTGGGATGAACAAAAAAAACCGCTACAACTACCAAGCAATACCTATCAACTCAGTTTTTTGCTGGCTTTTACCAATTGGGGCAGACCCGAAAATAGCTATATCAGCTATCAATTAGATAAGGGTGAATGGATAAACCTTAATCTGGCAGACGAGCAAACCATTCAGTTGAATCAATTGAGTTATGGTGCACACACGCTCATTATTACCAAACTCAATGGCTTTGGATTAAACAATAAGAGTGAAAAAAAGGTACGGTTTTATATAGAATATCCTTGGCATTTTAAATGGTGGATTGTTTTGCTGGAAATCGGGTTGGTAGTGGGTATCATATGGTTAATCGTAAGGCTTAGAACAGGGTATCTATTGGCTAAACAAAAGGAACTAGAGCAGATTGTGCAAGAAAAAACCCAAACCTTACAGGAACAAAACGAGCTACTAGAAAAGAAAAATGAAATAAAAACAAGGCTTATTTCCGTAATTAGTCACGATGTGGTTACGCCGCTTAAATATATGTATATGACAGGCAATACATTGGCGAAGAACTTAGAAAAACTTCCCCAGGCTAGTATTCATGAGGCCATTGTACAAATGGCAGCTACCTCCAAAGAATTGGAGATACTCAGCACCAATATTCTCAATTGGATAAAATATGAATACCAAGACCGAAAGCAAGACCGTGAAACTTTTATGTTGTATGATGTAGCCCAACTGGTGCTGGGTTTATTGCGTCCATTGGCGAAAGAGAAGAATATTGTTATTCACAACGAAATACCCCCCGACTTTTCAATAGCCCACTACAACGAACCAGTGCGCATATTGATTCATAATATTTTGATGAACGCCATACAGTTTACCCCACAAGATGGCATCATCACCATCCGCAATCATAGCACGGCTACCCATGTAGTGTTTAGCATTACGGATACGGGCATAGGGATGACAGAGCAACAGAAAGTGAATATTTTACAAAGGGAATACATTGTTTCTACTGAAAATGTGGATGAAAAAAGAGGCAGTGGCTTGGGCTATCTGATTATAAGAGAGTTGCTCAAATTGCTGGAAGCCAACATCACCATTGAATCGGAATTGAAAAAAGGCACTTGCGTTACGATTGCTTGGGCTTACCCAGATGCATAATATTTATTTATCAGGGTAGGAAGGTAATTTAATAGTATTGCGTGGGATTATAGGTCCCACTTACAGTACCAACCAAGTGTATACCCCCAACAAAAAAGGCCACCAACCGAAGCTGGTGACCTTTTCTTGAAAAAACTAGCAGAGGTTATTTCTTCTTATTCTTGTACAATTTGTTCACGCCGTAAGAAGCACCTGCTGCTAACAACAAAGAAATTCCGCCGTCAATTGGTGCTGCTCCACCGCCTCCACTGCCGGGAGGAGCGGAGTGGGCTACTGTTGCAGCTAAGAACAACACTACGGTCATCGTAATCATTTGAACCAAATTCTTTTTCATTGTCTTTTTCTATTTTTTTGTCTGCTTTTCCCCTGAAAGCAGACGGTTATAAATGAATGTCCTACTTGGGGTTGTAGGGTTATTTCGAGTGAGAAGAAACCTCCATCCACTGAAGGGGTGTTTCGGAGGGAGCCTTTTCAAACCTATAAGGTTTTTGAAACCTTATAGGTTTGAAAAGGCTCCACTTAAAATGGAATAAAATCGTTAATCAACTTCCCGAAAGTTTAAAACTTTCGGGAAGTTTAACTGCTGAATATTCCGAGGGCATCTTTCTATAACAACTAAAATATGGTTGGGCTTTTATGGCACAATCACCTTCGCCACAGTTTCACCAGCAATCTTCACCACATAAGTTGCATTGGTGGATGCACTTACTGGAATACTGAGGCTTGTGCCGTTCATCGTTGCAGTAGCTATTTGCTGTCCAAGGGTGTTATATACCACCACTTTGGTATAGTTCACCGCAACTGAATTGGTTACTTGGATGGCTTTTTTAGCTGCAAACACTTTATAGGTATTATTAGCTGAGGCCACTGCTGCGGCTGGGCGACCAAATACTACACTGTAGCGTGTGTTGCTAGTAGTTGCTTCGGTAGCAACGGCTATTTCTGTACCTGCTTTCAACTCGGTAT
>JAIXOJ010000140.1 GCA_027486835.1 Chitinophagaceae bacterium | reverse complement strand
GCTTAAAGAACTTTTCCCTTGCCTTGCGGCGGGGTGCAAATATAGGGGGGCTTTCTCTTACATTTAATCTCTTGACTCTTTATTTAACTTATTTAACAATTACAGCCGCTTTTTATCCCGCTTTCCCTATTCACTATACTATATAGTATATACCCCGGCTCGATTTATTTCGCTTGCTGTGTTTCATTTCCCTTCATTTATCGTTTTTATACACCTCTATTCAACTAATCATGCAGAATTCGTGTGTTTCTTCTTCTTCTTATTAAGTATCCACTACGCATTAGTGAGTATCCAGACTGTTTATTGAGTATCCAAACTGCATTACTCAATATCCAAGACTGATTATTGTGTATCCACTCTGTTTATTGAGTATCCGCTCCACATTAGTGAGTATCCAGACTGTTTATTGAGTATCCATTACGCATTAGTGAGTATCCAAACTGCATTACTCAATATCCAAGACTGATTAATGAGTATCCAAGACAGATTATTGAGTAATGACAACTGATTATTCAATAAGCAAGACCAATTTTGAGTAATGAAGCCCTAGTTCTCAATGTCATTAAGTTAAGAATTGTACAGGTGGTTTCGACAAGCTCAACCACCTGATACTGATTTGCTCAATCAAGGGTTTTGATTTGCGCTTTACCTATATTGGAGTGGAAATGCCATGGTTGATTGATCGATAATTCTAACTGCCTATTCATTCAAAACAACTCTTCCTTTTTATTACACCTAAAATAATGGCAACCCTTTACTTAACAAGCCTTCCATTCGCAAAGCCACTTATTTTTGAACCGTGAAAAATAACCCGTTTACTGTTACGCTGTTGGGAACAGGCACCAGTTCTGGCGTGCCAATGATTGGGTGTGCTTGTGAAGTGTGTAAATCAAACAATGTAAAAGACAACCGTTTACGTAGTAGTATTTTGGTAAAATCGACAACAACAACTTTGGTTGTTGATACCACTCCCGATTTTCGCCAACAGATGTTGCGAATAGATAATCAAGACTTGGACGCTGTTGTATTTACTCACCCTCATAAAGACCATATCGGTGGTCTTGACGACGTGAGACCCTACAATTTTATTTATGACAAAACCATTCACGTTTATGCAAATGCGCTAACAGAAGAACATCTGCGCAGGGAGTTTTATTATGCCTTCAGCGAAAAAAAAATTGCAGGAATACCAGATATAAAACTGCATCAAATAAATTTGAATCCTTTTACAATAGGGGAAATACCTATTATACCTATTTTAGTTTGGCACCTGAAAATGCCTGTTTATGGTTACAGAATCGGTAGCGTTACTTACATTACCGATGCTAACAGAATTGACGAAACAGAAAAAGAAAAAATTATGGGTTCTGAAATTTTAATTGTAAACGCACTCCGAAAAGACGGTCACCATTCGCACTTTACTTTAGATCAAGCGGTGCAACTAGCTAGAGAAGTAAATGCAGAGCAGACTTATTTTACACATATAGGCCATCAATTGGGGCTCAATGATGTGATTAATGCAGAACTACCCAAAGGCATGAGCCTTGCTTATGATGGTCTAGTGGTTAAAGGTTATTTTTAATGAAGCAAAAATTAAGGGCATGAAAAAATGGATAAAAGACTATCTCACCTTTTCTCGTAAAGAGCGGAATGCCGCTATTGTGGTTTCCTTGTTGATTGTATTCTTTTTGGTATTGCCTTATGTTTATCCTACTAAAAATGCCACCATTACTGTGGATGAGGAATCGCAATGGCAACTAGATTCTTTATTGGAACAAGCAGAAGTTTCGGAACCAGCAAAATCAAGTACAGCTAACTACCCTCATCAAACATTTGCAGATAAACAAGCGACGGTATTCGAACCCTTTTTCTTTGACCCAAATACAGTGGATGAACAAGGGTGGAAGAAATTAGGGTTGAGGGATAAAACCATTCACACGATTATCAACTATCGAAACAAAGGCGGAAAATTCAAACAACCGGAAGACATTCGAAAAATATGGGGGTTACAACCTGAAGAGGCCGAACGAATGATTCCTTACATCAAAATTGCTTCAATATCTACCACCGATAAATTCAATTTCAAATCAAACCAAGCTCCTAGCAACAGCCCAACTAAACCCACTCAAATAGATATTAACAAAGCAACTGCCAATGATTTGAAATTTATGGCAGGTATGACGAATGGCCTTCCTTACAAAATAATTAAGTATAGAGAGAAGCTGGGTGGCTTCTTAAGGTTAGACCAATTGAAAGAAACCTTTGGTATGAACGATACTGCCATGCAGCAAATCAGTTTGTTTTGTACGTTAGACAACCCAACAATTACCCAAATAAACTTGAATACAGCACAGGAAAACGAGTTGTCATCACATCCGTATATCGATAAAAACTTGGCCAAAGCATTGGTGTTGTATCGGCAATTGCACGGAAATTATCACCAAGTGGAAGACATCAAAAAGATTGTGTTTATAAAAGAACCTCTTTACCAAAAAATATCTCCATACCTGAAAGTGAACTAGAAAGTGGTAAATATTATAGATAGGAAACAATATTGAACCCAATTCTGTAATACTGAATTTATTGTGTCAATATTCCATAGCTTATAACTGATCATAGAACCAAGCCTAGACCAATACAAGCCAATACGATAAAAGGGGAAGGGATTTTAGAAAACTGTAAAGCAGAAAATGTCAATACAATCACCCCTACATCTGCTATAATGTCGATTAAATGATTGGAAACATCGAATTGAATGATGTCGGTAGTAAGGTAACAAGTGGCACCAGCCATCAAACCCACCACCGCGGCGTTGATTCCTTCTAATGACCGGTATATAACTGCATATCGCTTTAAATTATGCCAAACGGGAAAGAAAAATAGGACAAACAAAAGACTTGGCAGAAAAATACCCACGCCACCTAAGAAACAACCTAACAATTGAGTACCGATAGTATTATCATCCCTTGAAACCATACCACCAGTAAATGCACCAATTGAAAATACAGGGCCAGGTATGGCTCTAACGATACCCGAACCAGTTAAAAAATCTGTTTTTTTCATTCGTAAAACATCCCTTCCTGTTGACTTGGTATAATCTGTTGTTGGGCGAACTACAAATTGTTCGTACATCATGGGCATCAGCACATCACCACCACCAAAAACCAAACTACCAAAACGGTAGTTGTTTTCAAAAAGGTTGAAGGCTTTGTGGCTTTTCCAATTTTCTCTTGTGGAAGTTTCGGATAAATAACCTGCTATTCCAAACAGCACCAAAAACAACAACATGTTGCCCCATTTAATTTGTTTGGGTCTAATACCCTTTTGAGGAATCCGTTTATCGCTGAAATTAGTGGCAATGCCTGCGGCTATGATTACCAAAGGAAATACCCATGGCGTTTTGAAGCATAGATAGGTGATGATAGTTGAGGCGAAAAGAATAACTCTGGTAATGGTATTGGTAATGGCTAAACCAAACACCCGTTTGGCAGAATAGGCTATAAATCCTATCGCCATGGGTTGAATAAAATGAAATATTTGAATGCTTACTGCTTGGTCATCATAATAATCTAGCAGAAAAGAAAAGCCTCCCATTATAAGACAGGCAGGGGTTATCCAGATTGCCAGCGTTAAAATTGCTAAGGGAATGCCGCCTCGTTTATAGCCAATGAGGGTAAGGGTTTGGGTGGAAGATGCACCTGGAAGCATGTTGCAAAAACTGACGAAATCCATCAATTCTTGCTCGGTTACGTCCCTTCGTTGTTCAACAAATGTTTTCATCATCATTCCATAATGCCCCTGCGGGCCACCAAAGGCCGTGATACTGTGCCAAAAAACAGCACGCAAAAAAGGGATATGACGGAGTAGAACCATTGTAACAGGTAAGCTTAGAAATGGAAGGCGACAAATTATTCGGGGGAAAGTAAACCAGACCAACTATAGCATCCATAACAAAAGGGAAGTAGTGGCAAATTTTAACAGCCACTTACTTCCCTTTTAGGATTTAATAGTTCTTATGTCTAGGCTTCTGCCTATAAACAGAGAGGAATTTAATTCAACTAAATTCCAATGATCAGGCTTAAACTATTTATTTTTTCAAACCAATTTCCCGTAATCGTTCATCTAAATATTCCCCTGCGGTAATGTCCTCAAAAGCTTTTGGATGCGATTCATCAATACAGTTTTCCAAGCAGGTTAGACTCATTTCGCTTCGTGGATGCAGAAAGAAAGGCATAGAAAACCTTGGGGTGTGCCATTTTTCTTTTGGAGGATTTACCACTCTGTGGGTGCTGCTGCGCAGTTTATTATTGGTTAGTCTTTGGAGCATATCGCCTACGTTCACTACTATTTGTTCGGGCAATGCCGTAACCCCAATCCATTCACCCTGCTTATTTAAAATTTCCAATCCATCCGCTGACGCACCTACTAAAAGGGTGATCAAATTAATATCCTCATGCTGTTCGGCACGAATAGCATTTTTAGGAGCTACAGTTATCGGAGGATAATGAATACAGCGTAAGATAGAATTACCATTATGGATATGTTCATCAAAATAATGCTCCTCCAAATTCAGATATAAAGCGATGGCTTGCAACAATGCTGCACCCGTTTTTTCGTACATTTTGTAAGCATTTTCTAGAGTGGGGTTAAACTCTGGCAATTGGGTTACCTGAACATTATCTGGATAAACTTCTTTAACAGAGTCTCCATCTTCTACCATTTGTCCAAACTGAAAAAACTCTTTTAAGTCTGGGGCATCACTTCCTTTTGCATGTTCCCTCCCGAAGCTTGTAAAGCCTCTTTGGCCTGCAAGTTCTGGTATTTCATAACGTTTCTTTTCTTCGGTTGGTAATGAAAAAAAAGTTTCTACATATTTATACAACTTGGCAATAAGTTCATCCGAAAGTCCGTGGTTTTTTACTGCTACAAAGCCTACTTGCTCGTAAGCCGCGCCTAACGACTGAACAAATGCGTCTTTTTTAGCGGAATCGCCACTCAAAAAATCAGCTAGATCAACAACAGGGATAGACATAATTAGATTGGTTTAAAAAATGAATAAATTACAATAAAGGAAAGTTGTTAGTAGTAGGTGGTAAGTGGCAGGTAGTTTGGGTTAACAAGTAATGAAACCAATACTTGAAAAGCTATTTCTTAACTCTAAGTTTTTTTGCCACAATAAATTCAGCACTTAATTGTTAGTTTCAATTCGCTTTCGTACTACCTAGCTATTGAATCGAAACTTACTGTAGAGACGCGATTAATCGCGTCTCTACAGTAAGTTTCGATTCAGAAAGTGATGACTAAGTAGTCATTGGTTTTTTTAATGTTTTATTTATTAAGTCAACCTAACTAATTATCCGATAAACACCTAACACTTAACTAGTTGGTATCTTTTCTCCTAATCTTTACTTGAATGGCATTTTCAAGTGGCTTATCTGCAACGAATACTAAGTAGCCACCGCCGCCGGCACCGCTTAATTTCCAACCGGCCACTTTGCTTTTATAGCTTTCAATTTGACTAAGGATGTCTTCATTTACCATGTTAGGGAACATACTTATTTGGGCTTCAAAAGCCGCTGTCATTGCCTTACCAAAAGCTTGTACGTCTTTGGCCTGAATAGCATCCCAGCATTCAATTGCCGCATCTGCCAATGCTTTTGCACCCGCTTCGCCAATGCTTGTATTGTCTAGTACTGAATAACCAGAATGCCTTGGACCTAGCGTAACCAAAAACAAATGCTGTTCGATCCAACTAATGGTTGCTTCATCAGTGATTGATTCAATCTTTTCTGGCCAATAACCTCCGTTGTAGCTCAGTTTGTTGAGGCAGGGTAACACAATACCCAAAGCATCTTGTGAACCTGCAATTATTTCAGTGCCTGGAGGATTTTCGTAAGTAAACAGCACTTTGGCCAATTTTTCTCTGTCACCTGTAGGAATTTCCGTTCTCCAAAGTTCAATGGCTTTATTTCTAGTGCTAGAGGACATGCCACTGCGGTTGTTAAATTCCATTGTTGGCTCAATAGAAATAGTGAGTACGGGCCCAGGATAATATTTAGACACAAAAGGTTGATCTAACCAGCCACCTGCTAAATCAATTCTAAAAGGAATTAAGCATTCTGTTCTTAAGCTTGTGGTAGAACGGACAGGAAGGTCGCCATGAGGTACTCGGTGAAAAACCTTGTACTCAATGCCCCTTTCTGCACAAATACGTGCTTTCTCTGGTGTAGAACCATCTTCATTTACCAAAAAAACATCGGGTTTTATTTCTGAAATCTCTTCTAAAAAATCAATGATGCCAAATCCTTTATTGATTTTGCACTCGGTAACTGATGCCAAATTTTCAAGCATGTATTTACGCTCATACTGATGGTTAACTGGGTACCTACCTTTTAATTGAAAAACATTCTCGTCATTGCCGATGCAGGCATACACTTTCCCGAGTTTCTTGGCCTCGTTTAAAAATGCCACATGTCCACTATGCATTAGGTCAAAGCAACCCGTTACCATTACTTTTTTTTGTTCACTCATCGTTAATTTATTTAAAAAAATTGTGGGGACGAAAATAGTTATCTGATTGGGCTTTTTGTGAAAATATTTTCTGGCTTTGTTTTCATTTTTTTTAGCCTAATAAACTATATGCAAGAATGATTGCTCATTTTACCCTTAATTCGTTGCCTTCGTTGGTCTTGAAGTGTTTTTAAATATTATTCCCAAATTATGAGTGAGTTTCCAAAAGTGTATGACAACAAACCTAATGGTTTTCAAGTAGAAAAAGGTAAAACCTATGCTTGGTGTACCTGTGGTTTGAGCGACAAAAATCCTATTTGTGATGGGAAACATAAATCGCTTGCAACAGAAGTAGAAGGGCAAGTGGTGATGCCATTTAAGAGTTTAAAATTTACTGCCGAGGAAGATGGAGAAGTATGGTTATGCAATTGTAAGCAGACGAAAAATCCACCATTTTGCGATGGCAGTCATAAATCCCTGTAAATTAAAATCGTAGGGAATCTGGTGATACATTCAACGTACATGTAGCTAAATGGCAAATAACTGTTTTAGTTAAAAAGTACAATGTAATGGCATTAACGGATCATTTAACCCATCAGTTCTCAACTGTTCATTTTCTGAGTCAATATATATTTAGGTTACCCTTACATCCCCAAAGCAGACTATAGCATAAATACTATGGAAAATAAACTCATCATTATTACAGCCCCTTCTGGCGCGGGCAAAACGTCTATCACTAAGTATTTACTAGGCAAGTATAAAAAGCTGTCTTTTTCTATATCGGCTACTACTAGAAAACAGCGCACTCATGAAACCAATGGCGTTGACTACCATTTTTTGTCGGTGGAAGATTTTTTGAAAAAGATTGAGCAACAAGCATTTATTGAATGGGAAATGGTGTATGAAGGCACTTATTATGGCACTTTAAAAGAAGAGATTAGCAACATTTGGGCTTCTGGCAAAATTCCTATGCTGGATATTGATGTAAAAGGAGCTATCCATGTGCAGAACCAATATTTGCAACAATCTTTAAGCTTGTTTATTGAACCGCCAAGTGTAGATGCATTAAAAATAAGATTGGCCAGCAGAGGAACAGAAACGGAGGAAAGCTTACAAACAAGAATCAACAAGGCTAGCTACGAAATTTCGTTTAAGCACCATTTCAACAAAATCGTCATCAACGAAAACCTGCAAGAGGCCTGTGTTGCTACAGAGGATATTTTAAAAGATTTTTTGGGGGATGCTTTACAGTAGGTTATAGATTATAGTTATAGGTGTTAGGTATTTGGTGTTAGGAATCTCCCCATTTATTTTAATTCATTTGAACAGTGACTTACACTATTGAAATCCAAGGGTTTTGCCTGCGGCGGCTATTCATATTTAACCATTTAAGGGGCAATAATTTGTTCTGAAATTGAGAGGGGAGGTTAAACCGCATTTGAAGGGACATGTTGTGATTTTGCGGGGACGTGTTGTGCATTTGAGATGACTTTTTGTGCATTTGAGATTGCTTGTTCTGCGTTTGAGATAGCCTATTGTGCGTTTGAGATGGCTTGTTGTGCATTTGAGATGGCTTGTTGCGCATTTGAGATGACTTGTTGCGCATTTGAGATGGCTTGTTGTGCATTTGAGATGGCCTCTTGTGCATTTGAGATGCCTTGTTGTGCAAAATTTTGAACTGCACTAAGCAAGAGGTAAAATAGAAGTTCAGCCCCTTGTTGATATGCTATAGCTTACCAAACAAGCCGATATACAAGTCATGCTTTTCGATGGCAAGTAATTCACCTGGTTGAAGTAGATCTAAGGAAATATTACCGATAGAAATTCGGATAAGTCGTAACGTAGGAAAACCAACTGCTGCTGTCATTTTTCGCACCTGTCTGTTTTTTCCTTCTGTCAATTCAAGGCGAATCCAAGGGGCGGGAATGGATTTTCTCACCCTTATTGGCGGATTCCTTAGGGACACTATGGGTGGTTCCGTAAGTAAAGTAGCAGTACAGGGTTTGGTTTGGTGGGGTTTTCCATCTACTGTAATCAGTACACCATTAGACAGCTTTGTACAGGCTTCTTCAGTAATACCACCATCCACTTGGGCTAGGTAACACCGTTTGTGGGCATGTGAAGGATGCAATAAACGGTGGTTCAAAGCTTTGTCATTCGTTAGAATTAATAAACCTTCACTGTCTTCATCTAACCTTCCCACCGGATATACATCTTTTTCAACTTTGCAATAATTGGCTAAAGTAAGCTTGCCAGGTTGTGCTGTGAACTGTGTAAGCACTTGAAAGGGCTTATGAAAAATATAATATCGGTGCACGTGATGATTAAATGAAACAGTGAAAAATGAGCAAGCCCGGGAAGGAGTCAAAAATAGTGGTTAGGAAATGACTAAGCCAAGGCAAGGCAGAGCAGCAAGAAGGGTTTATCAGGTTGATGTGTTTATACGCCCAATCTTTTTCCATTTCACTTATGAAAAATTCCCTAAAGAAATAAACCATTCTGGGGTTATTGCCACGAATGAACGAATAGCGATTTAGACTTGTCGTATGCTACCATTAGTATTACTAGTCGCATTCGATCCAATGGCACGAATCGTTGGGTAATCCAATATAATTAAAGGATTCTGGGCTATTTGAAAGAGTGACAACTTGCTATCACTTTTTTTCCTTTATTGCCTGAAAGGAATTAAAAAAGCGCAAGCATTCAAGCAGTTGATTATGTTTGTATGCGTTGGCGGTATTCCGCTAAGGAGAAATAAATAACAATATGGCGGGCAAATCGATATTTGAAATTTTTAAGAAGGAAAAACAAGGTGTAGCAACTGGAAGCGGGAAACATATCCCCATCACCTTTAAATTATTGTTTGATGATGCAGGTGCATTTGTGCAGATTCAGGATAAAAATGGAGCAGAGGTGGATGTGGACTATCAACATTATAGCGGTGCCGTACGAACGGTGGTAAAATCTATTCAAGCCATTAAGGCAAAGGCCGATTTTGTAATTGATTGGGAAAATCCATCGAATGAAATCTATCTGCATAAACACGAAATCCTTATTGAACCATTACTGAAAAGTCAATTACTGCAAACGGAAGAGGGCGAAACGGTTTCGGCTTTCCAAGAAAAAGCCATCTTGCGTTTGCAATTAACATCCCTAGATGAAGAAGCGCATACGCTTGCTTCTAAATTGGTGCTTTGGGCGGATAATCAAGTAATCGAGCATTTTTTATTTCTGAACGAACGGTATGTTTTCGCTAACAATCTTGTGGCAGAAACTGCCCCTGTTGGTGCCAATTTTAAGGCATTGCCCTTTTTCAATACCACGGTTAATAGAGATGATTTGCCCAAATTTTTATCCATCTTTTTCTCTTTTACTGTCAATATAGAATTGGCATATGAAGACTATACGGTTTCCATTACCCCCGAAGCCATTCAAACTTCGCCTGTGCTGCTGTTTGAAAAAATTGATGTGGACGATGCGTTGTATATGCGGGTGTCTCAGCAGTTGCCAGGCATTAATGCTGGTTTGCTAAACGACTATGAATTGTCTGCTTTTGCGGGCATTAATGACTTGGAGCGGGTAATTGAAGTGAAACAAATAGAACAAAACAGTGCTGAATCAGATATAGAAGCCATTGAAAAAAGATTGCAAAAACATTTGGGCAAAAAAGAAAAGAAAGAGGGCTTAACCTATATACTGGAGAACGATTTGTTTATCATTCCTAGAGAAATAGCCGCGGAGTTTATCTATAACGACTTACCCGACTTACTCAAAACCTACCAAATAATGGGGGCGGAACAACTCAAAAGTTATAAAATATCGGCTATAAAACCTCGGCTGGAATTGAGGCTTAGCCACGGCATTGACTTTCTTGAAGGGGAGGCTAGCCTGCATTTTAACAACGAACAGTTTTCTCTTTTTGATGCGCTGCAACAATATCGCAAGAACAAGTACATTTTGCTAAGTGATGGCACGCACGCCATTGTAAACGAAAGCTATATGCAAAAGCTACAGCGATTGTTTACCAAACAGAAAAACAACGTACACTTCTCTTTCTTTGATTTACCATTGATTGAGGAATTGATAGATGAAAAAGTAGCAGCTGCTAATTTTGAGAAATCAAGGTCTATTTTCGAAGGATTCAATAACATACACCAAGCCAATATACCACTGCCTAATACCATTAATGCTACCCTGCGGCCCTATCAAGAACAAGGCTATCGTTGGTTGCAATATTTACACAGCGTGTCGCTTGGGGGTTGCTTGGCTGATGATATGGGCTTAGGAAAAACTTTGCAAACCATCGCTTTGCTGGCCTCCATTTATCCAAAGGAATCATTGCCCACGTTGATTGTAATGCCCAAAAGCTTGCTCTATAACTGGGAAAAGGAGCTGAAAAAATTTGCACCACAACTCTCTTATTATATCTATTATGCACCCTCTCGCAACCTAGAGGAGGCAATGGAGTATAACGTGATATTAACCACTTATGCTATGGTGCGCAACGATGCGGAAAGCTTGCAGGAAAAACAGTTTTATTATGTGATTCTCGATGAATCGCAAAACATTAAAAACGTGGCGGCACAAACCAGTAAGGCCGTGATGCTGCTGCAAGGACAACACCGATTGGCATTGAGTGGCACGCCAATAGAAAATAATTTGGGCGAACTGTATGCACTATTCCGTTTCTTGAACCCCTCCATGTTTGGCAGTTTAGAACATTTTACCCAAAACTACCTTACCCCCATACAGCGCAACAACGACCAATTAATTATTGATGACCTAAGGAAAAAAATATACCCTTTTATCCTTAGGAGGTTAAAAAAAGAAGTGTTGACCGAGCTGCCCGACAAGATAGAACAGGTGTTGTATGTGGAAATGAGCGATGCGCAAAAGAAACTGTATGAACAGCGCAGACAGTACTATCAAGAAGCCATTCAACAGCAAATTGCCATTAGGGGAATCCAGAGTTCGCAGTTTTTTGTGTTTCAGGCTCTTAGCGAATTGCGGCAATTGGCCTCTACCCCCGAGGTGCTAAGTAATGGTGCGATTGCTTCCCCCAAGGTTGAATTGCTGATGGAACAGTTGATGGATGCATTGGCCAATAAGCACAAAGTGCTGGTATTTGTCAATTTTATTGGTGCACTAGAATTAATTGGCGAAAAGCTAGACGAACAAGGGGTAGAGTATGTAAGCATGAGCGGGGTAACCAAGAACCGTCAACAATTGGTGGATCGTTTTCAAACAGATACCAATTGCCGAGTATTCTTACTCACGTTGAAAACAGGGGGTACTGGCTTGAATCTAACTGCCGCCGACATGGTATTTATTTTTGACCCTTGGTGGAACAAAGCAGCCGAAAACCAAGCCATAGATCGCAGCCACCGCCTAGGGCAAGACAAAACAGTGCTAACTTATAAACTCATTACCCAAGATACCATTGAGGAAAAAATATTGATGCTACAAGAACAAAAGGCGGCCATTTTCAACAGTATTATTTCCACCGACAGTGCTTCGCTCAAGGCCATTAGCGAAGATGATATTCAGTTTATGCTTGGTAAATAGTTCTGAACAATCGCTATCCCTCTCTCAATAAATTACGCTTTTGTATGAAAGTACCTCCCGAAATAGAATTCATTAACGTTAAGTATAAGTACACCATTGATATGCTTACGCAAGATGGTTTCCCTATCTATCTGCAATTTTTTCGCCATTTTGCTAAATACAAAAAAGACTCCCCCATTGATTATGGGGTGAGTTTGACTGAGATGGCGGTAATGATGCAAAAAAAAACTCCTTTCCTAAAAACGGAGTTGCTGGTGTTGAATTTCAGTGTGTATTTTAATAAGTACCTATTTGAAGCATTTTGCAATTGGTTACCCAAGCAAGTAAATACCATTTTGCAAGAGCTTATATGGTTAGACGGCATGACCGATTTGCAGGTGTACAATAAAATTGGCAAATACATTTCTTACTACGATTCGCATAGTAGTCGGTATGGAAGCGGAGGATGGGCATTGCTAGCAGAATATAGAATCTTTAACGTACAAAGAATCCACGATCTTAGACATTCCAAAACAACCTCTTGCATACGCATCTCTCTATTACCAGAGTTAAAAGAAAAGGTAAAAACATTTGTACCTCATCCCCCCTTTTACCACTGGGTAGCACAAGCCGAAAAGCCAAGGGCATTGTACTATTTTGATGCAACGAATCAACTATTCACCGAGCTTTCGCAGATAAGTAATTATGTGTTGTCGGGCAATTTAAAATACAGTAGTAAGGGTATGCCGATTGAAAGCTCCTTTACCAAATTGGCGAAATCAATTAGCATAAATGAGTTTTATCCCAATCCCAATGCCCCTCTGCATCGCTTGCGTTTAGATCTGCTAGTGGGATGTTTTAAATACTTAGATGCTTCTTTTATTGATGCCGATATACCCACTTTTCTCCAAAATTTCTTGCAAAAGAGTGATGTAGTACCTCAATCTGCTTCTTTTATGCTCCATTATTTAGGTGGGGTACAAAAGGTAAGGTGGAATAAATCTGGGTTTCAACAGTTATTTGCCGTCTTTAGAACCTTACCTAAAGACGGATGGATTAGTGTTGACAATCTATTTGACTACTTTGCCTATCGAGACTTGAAGATTCCGTTATACGAGGAAATTTCAGACCAAGGTAAAATACAACATCCCAACCTAGATGCCTATTATTACGATAATCCCAAACAAGTAAATGTGTTTACGGCACACTACTATGTATGGCAAGCCCTTTTGCGCGGTTCTGTATTTTTATATGCCTCCTTAGGCTTGATGGAAGTGGCTTATGGCAATGTAGATACCAGCGATCTTGGGGGTAGTTACTATTCGCCTTATGATGGGTTGTCTCATTTTAAACTTACGCCATTGGGTGCTTATGTGTTAGGAATCACTAAAACTTATCAAACACCAGCTGGCATCGAAGAGGCCTACTCCTTGGTGCTATCAAAAGACGAATTACAAATTGTGGTAAAGAAAGGTGCCGAATCGTTAGATAAATTGTTGAGTTTGTTCTGCATCCGTATTAGCCCAACCCGCTATCAGTTTTCCGATGCTGTTTTTCTAAAATCTTGCCAAAGCAGCAAGGATATTGAGCAGAAAATAAAACTGTTTAAACAGAAAGTAGGCGTGGACTTACCGCCCAATTGGAGTGCTTATTTCAAACAAATGTTGGCCAATACCAAAATGGTTAAACGGAATAGTAAATACGTGGTATTTTCCCTTGAAGCCACCAACAATGCCCTTCATCAACTGGTGGCTAAAGATGCCCAACTAAAACAGTTAGTCCATAAAGCGGAGGGATTTAATTTGGTGGTGCTATCAGATAACCAATTAAAATTTACCACAAGAATGAGAGAATTGGGCTATTTAATAGAATAAAAATGCTGCAATCACTCATTAATAAATTGCATTGATATGCTTAGTTTAGATACGCTCTTATCGCTAGATGAATTATACACTAAAGCCGATTTAGAAAAGGGGCTTTTTGCTTTGGCTAAAGCGTTTTACCTGAGCAATACCCAAACTTTTGAGGGTATTGAAACGGATAAAATAAACCATATCCTTCACCATAAACCAACCCCCACTAATACCGAAATGCTCATGATTGCTTTTTCGGTGTTTTCCAATGCCATTATCTACAAAGCCTTTGTAAACAGTTTGCCCAGTTGGTTGGCAAAGTCCATTGAACTGCTGATGTGGTTAGAAAAACTGAGTGATTCAGAACTACAAAACCGTATTGGCAGCCCTGTGATAGAACAACGAATTGTCACTTTCCGATACAGCCCTCCAACGGTGTTGCACCCTTTTTTATTGTTTAAAATAGAGGCAACAATGGTGGGCAATTCCATTAACGGCACTAGTTACGACCTGTTCCTAAGTATCCATCCCGCCATAAAAGACTTGCTTGTTCCTTTTTATGAAAAGCCCAAGCATTTTAACCTAGTACCCATTGAGGCAGCACCTACCAATCCCCCTTATCAGCTTTTTGCGGTGTCGCAGTTTATGGAATTGGAACTGCCCTCTTTGGTAGCCTATCGTGTGGCCGACCACATCAAATTTGCTAGCAATGGTCGCCCCCTAGATAGTGCCATTGGACGAATGCAAAAAGCAAACGCACTAGATGAGTTTTTTAATCACGATGACGAGTGGTATTCCAAGATTAGAACCAAAATGATGGCGGGGGTACTTGGTTTTGTTTATAAAACACAGCCCGATGGTGCGGAATTACTGAAAGCATTTTTTACAAAAGCCTATACCCAAATGGTAACCGCACCCATCATTTGGAGTTATTTAAAAGGATGGAACCAAAGCGAACCTACTGCCGATAAAAAAGAAAAAGCAGAAATAGCCATGCTCTCGCTAGTAAGGCAAATGCCTGTGAACGAATGGATTAGCTTAGAGAATCTGCTGGGCTACATAGAATTTAAGCAACTAAAGTTTGTGCCTATGGCAGAATATTGGTTGTTCAACAAACTGTATTTGGAAGTACCTAGCCGCGCCAAGAAGCCAACACGCAAATACTGGATGCCCGTAACGAATGAACAACCGTTAACCGTGCCATTTGTGAAAGGCTCTTTTTTTCTTTTTGCGGCTTTTGGCTTAGTGGATATTGCCTACCGAATGCCCCACTCTAGCGAGTTGATGGCAAAAGAGTTGGGCGAAGTTACCCCCTATGATGGGCTCGCTTATGTGAAATTGACGCAGTTGGGGGCGTATGTTCTGGGGATGAACGACACCTTCGCATCGCTGGATTATGCCCAAGAAGGATCCATTACCCTAGGCAGCGATTCCCTACTAATAATAGCCAAGGGCAACCTCCTCTTTTTCGACCGTTTACTTGCCAAGTTTTCCACCAAGCTTGGACTATCTAGGTATAAAGTAACCCCTGGCAACTTCCTAGCAGATTGCAACACTACAGCAGATGTGGGGGTAAAAATTAGCCAGTTTAAAAGAATGGTGCAGCAGCCCTTGCCCCCTGTTTGGGAAGCCTTTTTTGCATCACTCATCAGCCAGTCCACCATTTTTAAGCAAGACACCCAGTGGGCGGTATTTAAACTACCTACCGATAATCCCGAGTTGCAGCACCTGATTGCGAGAGACCCTGTATTAAAGACCCTGATTTTAAAAGCCGAACAATACCATGTGATGGTAGCTGAGTTTGATTTACCTCAATTTAAAAATCGATTAAAGGAGTTAGGGTATTTGGTATCGGGGTAGTGCGCGGGGGTACTTCTATAAAAATTCAAATCGGGAGACTCTCCAGTACTCAAGTGTAGTCTGGAAACCTACGTTTAGTGGGATACTACGAACAATGGGGGTGGTGATTAGATGAATCTCGGTGGTGATTAGATGAATCTCGATGCCGATTAGATGAATCTCGATGCCGATTAGATGAATCTCGGTGCCGATTAGATGAATCTCGGTGTCGATTAGATGAATCTCGGTGGTGATTAGATGAATCTCGATGCCGATTAGATGAATCTCGGTGTCGATTAGAATATCTCGGTTGGCGATTAGAATATCTCAGTTGAGGATTAGAAGTATCTAGTTTTTGAACAGAAGTATCTCGATTGAGGATTAGAATATCTCGGTTGGCGATTAGAATATCTCGGTTGGGGATTAGAAGTATCTCGCTTGGGGATAAAAATTTCTCACTTGGGGATTGGAAGTACCTCGCTTGGGGATAGAAGTATCTCGGTAGTGATTGGAGAAATTTTGTATTGGTTTCAAACCTAGGGGTTACGACAATTCCTAAACACTAAAGCAATTTAAACACTACGTAGAAATCTTGCAAGACATGTATTAATGCGCCTATTTTTGGTTTTATTGATGCAATTGAATTGCGGATTTTTATGAGTTATAGGGCATTTTAGAACAACACAAAAATAGAATGGGACGAAAAAGAATTAACCATCAAGTAGACATTTTCTGCGACATGTTTTCAGGTTGGAGACTTGTCAACGACATGGATAAACTTATTCAATTACAAACTGGACAATTTATACTTGATTTTTTATCAAAGACAGTAAAACTAAATGGTGAGCCATACGACAAAGACCTTCATATGTTAACTGAAATTGCTTGTTGGTTTAACAAAGACTTAGCAGACAATAATATTGAAAGTGCTTCAATTATTAGGGCGACACTAACAGTTGAATTCATTTCGACAGTTATGGAAGGAAAACCTAAATCAAGGACCAAGAAAACAATTGAGATAAAATTTAAAATGAAATCATCTATATTGAAAGATGAAAAAGAGTATTCGGCAGACAAGGAAAAAACAATGGAGTATCATTATATTGACAAGAAATGACGAAAAAAACGGCTTATAACAGCATATTTGCATTAGGCTAGGTTTCATACTCCGCAGACAGTTTTGTGGTAGCCGAAAGTTCAATTCGCCGTATTAACATTGGTGGTGAAAAGCCCGCCCTTCGCAAATCTGAGGAACGTTTGTGGCAAGTTTAAAGACAACACAACACGACAATAAATAAACAATGAACGACTTTTTTTTATTTTTTGGAATTGTAGAATTTGGACTGTTTGGACTTCCAATTGTAGCATTTGCTATTGCCAAAATACAATTATTAAGCAGACGAAAACTTGTTTGGTTTTACTCTTTTCTTGGAGTAATCGGTTTGGGACGAATTTTTAATTTGAGTTTTCGTGGTGATGTTATTGACATGTTACTTCCAGTTGGCCTGTATTTGGGATATTGTATTCTTGTTTTTTACTTGCTTGAAATTGACAACAAAATTTTAAAACTTGCGACATTTATTATTGGTTTCATTCCGATTGTTTTAGGCTATATCATGGCGACAGTAGGTGTTTTGGGAGTAATGTTGATTAGTGATGAATTAGGTGCGACTAAATCAATTTACCTACAGGAAAGTCTATATTATAGAGAATATAATTATGGAAATTCAACTTCAAGTGACGGAGGAACTATAATTGAGTTGTATAAATCTCCAATTTGGTTTCCAATTATTGAGAAAAGACTTTTAACAAAAAAAGTAAGTAATCTACAATATGACACCGACAGTTTAAATATGACGCTTGACCTAAATAAAGACTCATATAGGCTAAAAGTATTTTCAAAACACAACTTACAATTTGACACTTTGATTTCTAGATGATTTTAAAAAAGAAATATTTGCCATAGCCCCCCCCCCTCCTAAAAGCACATTTGCAATAGTCCGCTGGGCTAGATGTGAGCATAGCGCATCTAGCCTAAACGGATAAATGGGATTTTCCAATCCCTTTTATCCGTTGTGCAATAATGAGTTACTAAAAAGGTGGGAGAATGAACTTGGTTAATCAAAGGCAAAAAAATGGTCTCGCTAAGAATAGCAAGACCCTCTTATTCAATATATTTAAAAACTTTAAATCTCCGCAAATATAAGCGTCTCGAAGGAATTAATCATTTGCTTGGAGGCATCAAGGGCAAAAAATTGGTGCTAGTTCTACTGCTTTACGCTCCATCAATTGACCAATGAAATGGCGTTTGTAGTACAAGATGCAACCAATGTTTTAGCACCTACTTAATTATCAAAAGCTTCGACATATAGCTTTCTGTTGCTGTCTTCACTTTCACTAAGTATGTTCCTTTAGACAGGCTTTGAGTATTTATTGTGTAAGCGTTAGAAGTACCACTAACTGATTGATTATTAACTATTTTACCGCTGTTGTCATAAACAATTATAGTTGCCTTGTCAATAGGCTTATTGAATTTGATGACTACTACGTCGTTTGCTGGATTGGGGTTAATTGAAAAGAAAGTGTTTTCGTTTAAATTGATAAATACTGACTTGGTAAAACTTGCGCTACCATCCTTGTCTATACTTTTTATACGGTAAAAATTGCTGCCACTAGATGGGGTTTTGTCAATAAATTCATAGCTATTAGCCCCTGCGCCTTTTGCATATACGGTTCCAATGTCGGTGAATGATTTACCATCATAACTATGTTGGATATTGAATTTATAAGTATTTAGTTCACTTGCAGTTTGCCAATTAACATGAATGGTATTATTGATTGAAGATGCAACAATCGATGACAGGCTTATGGGTAAATTAGAGATTACTAGTGTATCGCTATAGAGATTTAGTCCATATCCAACAGGGTAAGGGACACAACAAGTTGCGGCAATTGCATTAGAAGCAACAACATTGTAAACCCCATTCGTTGTAGGAGTGAAAGTAGAGTCTCCCGTAATAGTTGCCTGGAGATTAGCGTTTCTATACCATTTAAAAGTGTTGTTTGCCAAAGTACCCCCTACAGAAACATATAGTTGGTTGCCCTTTTTTTGAATAGGTATGATTGTATCCTGCGGGGCAATCAGATAATTGTATTCATACTCTAAAATATATGTCCAACCAATTTTTGCAGTGTCAATAAAATGTGCGAGCATTTCCATGCCAGAAAAGGTAAATTTATTATGGGAAAAATTAAAATTGTACGAAACAATGTATTTGTCACGGGAATAACTACCATTTAATCCTTTACAGGCTTTTTTTAGATTGGTGATGCTTGTAGGAATCGGGCCATTTAATTGGTTGTAAGAAAAATCAAGATTGGACATTTCTACTAGATTTCCTATAGAGAACGGGATACTACCTGTTAAATGGTTATGATTAATAAACAAGGTTTTCAGTTTATTTAAGTTGCCAAGGGAGGAGGATAAATGTCCACTTAAATCGTTTCTCTGCAAATCAATGTAGTCCAGCTTTGTTAATTGATAAAAACTTGGCGGAATACTGTCATTAAGATGGTTAAAAGACAAATCGAGATACGTTAGTTTAGTAAGATTTCCAATTGTTGACGGGATTGAACCAGTTAACCCCGAATTTGGGTCGTAAACGGAAGAAGCCATTATTATGCCACCTGGATAATAAATGTTGTAATCAACATTTGTTAGAACCAACACTTTGAGTTCTGTTAGATTACCAATGGAAGCTGGAATACTACCTTTAAGTTTTACGCCTCTTAAATAACCAGTACTTGCTATCCAGGGTATAGCGGATATCCAGGGTGTAGTTGTAAGATTAAGTTCAGTTACCCTATTAGATGCAGAATCTATTGTTACACCAAACCAACTACTTACAGGAGATGAACTAAGCCAATTGGTTTTTGTGGTCCAATTGACCCCGTTAGTGCTATTAAACAAATCAACAAGCGCCAAGCTATCTTGTGTGTTAATTTGTGCTTTTGCCCCATTTGTTGTTCCAATAGCTAATGAAATTGCAAAAAGAAGGTAGAGATACTTTTTCATTTTTTTTATTTTAAGTTATTAATAAGAATTTTTCTTTTGTGTATGATGCCAACATCGCTATTCCTTCCTGAAAGGGTATTGCGAATTGGAATTGAAGCTACTTTCATTTCGTTAAAAGGTGAACTTATTTTCTATATCGATTTGCAGCAGAAAACTATGTAATAAAAATAAAGAGGAATTAAATAAATAGAATGTTGCCCACTTGCTTGTAATTTTATTACTCTTCATCAATTGACCAATGAAATTGGGTTTGTAATGCAGGAAGCTGTTGCCAATGCAGGGTTTTGGCTATTAAGGTATATTCCTTTCCGTTGGTATGGTACTGCAACGTAATTAAGTTATCCTTTGTATTGGAACACCTTATTTTCTTTTGTTTCAGTTGATAATCGGTCAACAGCAGAAGATGATTGGTACTGTCAATATCCAGATGATAATCTTGCATGTCATCTTCTTGGTCTTGAAAAATGATGTAGCCCTTTCGATGGATAAAAAACCGTTTGATAGGCGTTTGAGTCAATGGCAAAGAGTCATTGCCTATTAAAACTGCAATGGTTTGATAGGCACCATGCAAATAAGGTCTTGATGCGGTATCGTCATTAAAGGTTTTAGATGAAATGTTTGGGTAAAATGCCTCTAAGAAAATAAGTCCAATCACGATTGGCTTAAGAACGGCCTTTGTTGTTTTATATTTTTTAGTTGTGTAAACAGTAGGTGCTAATAGTGTTTTGCCATTCGCACGAAGGATAAGCGCATGATACAATTGCTTGAGTTGTGAAGGCAAAAGCATCAAACTTAGGAGCATTAAAAAACAGGAATACAGTTTCACGGAAATGTCAAAGCAGAAATTAATGGCCACAATATTGATCAATATCCCTGTTGCTAAGAGTAGTCCAACCACCCTGCTTTTTCTAAAGCAAATACAAATAGCTGCAATTGCTTCTGTAAACCCTAGAAAAAGATTGTAACTATGGGATGTGCCCATGCAACTCCAATACAAAATGTCTTTATCCAATTTGCCAAAAGGAGTAAAAAGAATATTAGGTTCTGGTAGATAAAACTGCGACTTTCCTATTTTTCCGGCACCATACGCTAATAACTGCAAAGCAAGATAGTAGCACAACAAACGGTGTGAAAGGGCAATAAATGTTGTATAGTGCTTTCTCCAAAAATTACTGAAGCTTAGTATTGCTACTATGCCAATCGCCATCAACAAGAGCCATAACACCAAGAGATAAAGCAAGATAGTGTCGGATGCTATTTGTGGATTTACAAGGGAGCTATGGAAGACTTGCTTAGCAATAAATACCAGAATTGGACGGAAAAGAAAATCAACTATTGGCTGTTGGTAGGGGAAAAGATGGAATGGATAAGGAATAAATAAGGCGCTCAATATCCCCCACACACCAGAAATTTGGGTTAATAATTTTTCAAGGTTTTTGGTTAACACTTTCCTCATTTCAATCAATGCTGTGATTACTTATGAATTATTCCCGAAAAACTTACCTATTCTTACTTGAGAAATAAGCTATTCTGGAGTTATTGCTACAAATGCACGAATGGCGATTTAGACCTGTAGAATGTTACAAGCTTTGCTATTAGTCGCATTGCTCCAATGGCACGAATCGTTGAATAACCCGAAATAATTGAAAGCGTCTAGGTTATGTGAAAAAGTGACAAACTGCTATCCCTTTTTTTAAAGCTTTAGTGACTAAAACCCTACCAAAATAGCTACTAGCCTAAAGCCATTTTACTATTTTGATGCTTGCGCCAGTTAATTAAAGCTGTTGCCATTAATGATAGCATTACCCCAGCAGCTAGCCAAAACATGGACTTATCAAAAGGTGGTTGATCATTTCCTTTTTGGGGAAAAACAAAAGAGACCATCGCCTCTTTTTTTCTTTTCTTGTGGCTAGCAGTATCAAAACCGATGAAAGTGACGCTATCAATTGAGTTATCAAATTGCTTCTTCTCTAGTATTTCTTTAATGGCACTGATTGCCTTTTTTGGCTTTTTGGTTGGTGTGTAATAGACAGTATCTGTTTTGGAATTCCAATAAGTACAGGTTTTCAGTAATTTTTTCTTGTCTTCTATTTCTATATTCCATTTGGTAAAAGCAATACCATCGCTATTTTTAATCAAGGCGGTGCTGTCATTTACAAAGACTATGCTATCCAATCTTTTCAAGTTTATACTTTGTCGAGGATTTCCATAATTCGATTCTCCAATATCAAAAAGATTGTTTTCCAAAGCAGCTTTAAAATTGGCTTTGCTGCCGCTATGGCTTTTATGGGCAATGAGCTTGGTTTGGGCTACCAACTGAAAAGCAACAAACATCATCAATAAAGGAAGGGATACTCTTTTCATTATTTCTATTTTAAGTGAATTCTAATTAATGACAAGGTTAGGCTATTTTGTTGTTGATTCAACAAGAGGTTTCTTTTTGAAATACAAATGCAATAGCTGGTGCAAAACCGTTGCACTAGCATTCAATATAACCAAAACGAGACTTGTGGATTGTGTTATTAACTAGGAAGTTTAATTGAATAGTCTAAAAATCAAGGATTAAGGCTAACAGCAACTTGCTACCCTCTTTTTTCGTAAGGCGGTTTCCAATGCTTCTTTTGAATGATAGACTTTACTTCTTCATAAGAAAGCGGATAGAAATCGTGACAATCTACCCCAATATCAAATGAACGGGAGGTAGGATCGTCGGGTAAACTGCCATGATGATGGCCATATAAATGCCAAGTTCCGTGGTGTGAGGCATTCCATTCCTTGATAGCGTAATGGAACAATACAATGAATTGTTCTCCTTTATGCGCTTCTGCATCTTTAACGGTTAGTTCAAAATATTCTCTTATCCATTCAAAACGATTGGGGCAGTGCATGGCAGCCCCTTCGTGATTACCTTTTATTAGGTATATTTTACCATTCAATTGTTCCAAAATGGGTGCTAAATGGGTGTGCGATGTTTTGCCTATGTCCCCAATATGGTAAACTTCGTCTTCAGGGCCTACTTTTTCATTCCATCTTTGGATTAATGCTGCATCCATTTCTTCAACAGATGCAAAAGGGCGGTTTGAGAATTTAATGATATTTCGATGTCCAAAATGGTGATCGGAAGTGAAAAAAACCTTGCTCATACGGTTATAAATTAGGAGTGAAAGGTTGGTATAGCTGGAGTCGTTAGGCCAAGTATAAAAGTGGAAGCCCTTGCTCCAATAAAATCTGCTGACAAAATAGGATGCTAACCCACCGCAGGTTACTCCTCCATCACTTTTTTCCAAAGTGCGGGAATGCGTTTTACCCACACATTTTCTTTCTGTTTTTCTTTGGCCGACAATACTGGCGACCCCCAGTAAATTTTATTGCCTTCAATACTCTTGTTTACGCCTGATTGCCCAAGTATCACCGCTCCTTTTCCAATGGTCAAGGTCTTGTTTACCCCCACTTGGCCCCATAATGTTACGCCATCTTCTAAAGTGGTAGCACCGGCAATGCCTACTTGTGCGGCGATTAAGCAATTCTTACCAATCACTACGTCGTGGCCCACATGCACCATATTGTCAATTTTGCTACCTGCTCCAATGGTGGTGGTGGCACTCACACCTCTATCGATGGTACAGTTACACCCGATTTCCACATTGTCTTCAATGGTTACATCGCCGCAACTGTTCATTTTTTTATACCAGTTATCCCTGGTTTTCTTGGTATTGTAATAAAAGGCATCGCCCCCAATCACGGTTCCCGCCTGTATAACCACATGGTTGCCAATAACGGTATGGTCAAGTATGGTTACGTTAGGGTGGATAATACAGTTATGACCAATTACCACATGGTTGCCCACAAAAGAATGGGGCATGATTACGGTGTTTTCGCCAATAATAGCGGACTCACTTACACTCAATAGCGAAGGAGTGAATGGTCGAAAATGGTTGGTAATGGTTTGGTAGGCTTCAAAAGGTGCATCTACTACTAACAACGCTTTGCCCTCCGGCACCTCTACCTCTTTGGTATTGATAATGATGAAACTTGCCTCGCTAAGAAGGCACTTGTCGTAATATTTTGGATGATCCACAAAAACAAGATCGCCAGTTTTTACTTTGTGTATTTCATTTATTCCAATGGCCTGCGCATCAGGATTACCAATAAGTTCTGCCCCTATCAAAGTAGCTATCCATGATAAGGATACGGGTGCGGGAAAATTCATAAACGTATAATTAATAGCCCGCTATTTATTTTCTTAGCAGACAAATGTTAGGGGTTAGTTGGTAATTTGAAACCTTGGAATTCCTATTAATGCGCTTTGCTTTTCTTGCGCATTTTCATGTTGAGCAACTCCACCAAAAAGGAGAAAGCCATAGAGAAATACACATAATTTTTTAGATGCAGAATTTCAGCAGAAGCATGATCCCACCCTTCTACTAATAGTGTAAAACCTATCATCACCAAAAAAGACATGGCCAACATTTTTATAGTAGGGTGTTTCTGGATAAAAGAAGATATGATTGGGCTGAAAAAGAACATGCCAATCATGGCAATAATTACCGCCGCAATCATGATGGGTAGGTGCTTGGCAGTGCCTCCCGCAGTGATGATACTATCGAAACTAAAAACTGTATCAATCAAAACAAGCTGAAAGGCAGCACTGCTAAAAGATACTTTGGAATCTTCTTCGATTGCTTGTTCTTGATCTTCATCGCCCTCTAGTTTATGGTGAATTTCCAATACAGTTTTGTAAATCAAGAATAACCCACCTGCCAACATCACTAGACTAGCAATATCAAAACCTTTCCCTAAAACGTTAATGACTTCTTTCCCTTTCTGTTCAAGTAACCAACTCAGTCCAAACAACAAGCAACTCCTGATGGCTATCCCGCAAACCATCCATAAAGTTCTCGCCTTTTTATGTTTGCTTTTGGGCAATCGATTGATAATGATGGATACGAAAATGACATTATCAATGCCTAAAACAATTTCTAGAATAACTAGAATAAAAAAACTAATGATACTTTCCGAACTAAAAAGCTGTTCCATAACTAATTACTTATTGTGCCCATTTTAGTGGCAACAAAGTGGTCAAATATAGAGTGCTGGACATATAGGGATGTAGGCAATTTTTTCAAATCGACTGAATCAAACCAGTTTGCCTTTGTTGGCACTTAATAACATAATACTAATAGGTACAGGTACTGATTGATAATTGATGATGCGCTCGTGGTTGCTTTTTGTCCAAGGTGCAAGAGCCGCTATAAATGGTTTTGCAAGCAACCGTTGTGGAGTAGCCAAAATAATGGTAACCCCATTTTCTAGTGCTTTGCTAAGGCAATTAAGTAGTGATTCAAAGCTATTTGGGTGGTAATTGATGTCGCTTGCCAATACTATTTCTGCGTAAGGAATCTGTTGATGCCAATCTAATAAACCTGTTTTCATGTTATCTAAACCATCTTTTTCAATAGATGCATCCACAAATGCTAAGGGTTCGGCTAAGTAGTCGGTGCAAAAAACAGAAAGTGCGGTTCGCGCTGCAAAAAGAGCGGGTAAACCCAAACCTGCACCAAGTTCAATTACTTTTTTGCCAGCTACTAAAGTTGGGTTTTCAGCTAAAAATTCAGTTAATGCGATGGCAGATGGCCAGACTTGTGCCCAAAAAGGGGGTGGCGTTTCAGGTGCTTCTTTTAATTGTTGTTCAAACCGTTGTTTTATCCAAGCTGCTTCTGGTACTACCAATTGAACCGAACTACCCAGTATATCAATAGTTTGAATAGAGTTTGGTATCGCTAACATGGGCTTGAGAAAGTAATAGGTTTTAAGTGGAAGGTGATAGGTAGAAAAGTGTAGTAAAGGTTGAAATTTATTGTACCAAATGACTAAATCATTTGTAGTACCCGAAAAAAGGGAAAGCACATAACTAGGTACTAAAGTTGAAAAAAGTGATAGCAGTTTATTACTTTTTCAAGAAGCTCAAGAATCCTACAATTATTTCGGATTAATCATTGATTCGTGCTATTGGAGCGAATGCGACTAACATCACTGCTAGTAGCATTCGACAATTTTAAATCGCCATTCGTGCATTTGTGGCAATATCCCCAGAATGGCTTATTTCCCAAGTGGGAATATATTGATACCTGAAATCTAAAACCAAAAACCTAGCACCTACAACTTACTTCCCAATACCTATTTAGGTATAAACTTTTGAAGTGTTTGCGAAAACTGGAGGTATAAATCCTGTGTGGGGCTAGCTTTATTGATAACATATCCCTCCAATCGAACAATACCCACATTAGCACATACATAGTATGCCGCCGCTTGGGTAATTACGTTTTTACAATTTTTTGAGGAAGCAACATTCCTAGTGCAGGAATACCCATTAACCAACTTTGGGGTTGCAAAACCATACTGTGCAAAATTGGTAATACATGCTGGATTGCTGGCATCTGTAGAAGTGCCTAGCAGGTTATTATCACTGCTGGATAGTTTATAGAAGATATAGGGCGTTTTAGATACACTGTCCATCTGGTAGATGTATGTGTTAGAACTTTCAATGGCAAATAGACTACGTGCGCCAAACCAACCATTAGGGTTGTACATGCCGTAAAAAGGAATAGTGGGATTGCTTGCTAGAACCACTTTTTGGTTAGTTAGAGTGGCGGTATCGGCATAAATCTCCGTTGCTTTTCCTGTTGAGTCGAAAACAGAGTCAATATAAATCCATTGATTGCCCGGTGTTAACGGCAATAAATAGGGGCCATTATTTACCACCACATTGTCGTTATTAATTACAGTGGCTCTTTTTGAGCAAGCCACCCCTGCCATTACAATCGATGCCACTACAGCAATCAAAATAATTTTTTTCATACGCTTACAGTTTTTATGGAAGACCCTCCGAAAATACAGTTTGTTTCACTGCATATCGTTAAAGTGTGTATAAAATCAAATGGCTCAAGGTTATCAAGCTGTTACTTTCCTCTAAGTAAGCATAAAGAAGCCAACATTTTATGGATAGGTACATGCACCCTCATTTCAATTGTTAACTTACCACCCCTACTTTTATTTTTACAATTACCCAACCTTATTGAGTATTATTTGCGTAGAAGGTGTTGTACTTCTCCGGGGTTGTTCTTTTTTCATTACTAACAATTTACTTTTAAATATTAATCACCTCATTTTTTCAATTATGAAAACGCAACTATTATTAATATACCTCTGCTGCTTGGCTTTCTTTAATGCAAATGGGCAGTACGTAAGCATACCCGATAGTAATTTTAGAAATTACTTAATTACTCAAATACCTGCTTGCTTCAATGGGGCTAAGCAAATGGATACTACTTGCAAAGGGGTTCTTACCCTTCAAAATATGCAGGCCAACACTAGATCAATTACCGACTTCACAGGTATAGGCTATTTCAAAAGTTTACGAATCTTTAGTTGTGCTAATAATTTAGCTACCAGCTTGCCCACTTTGCCAGACTCGTTGACCTCATTGGTTTGCAGCAATAACAAATTAAAAAGCCTACCGGCCTTGCCAAAACTGTCAAGGTTTGGGCTTTATTGCGAGAATAATCAACTTACCAAACTGCCAAGCCTCCCCGACTCATTAATCAATTTGCGATGCTGGGGCAATCCAAGTTTGTATTGTTTACCTGTTTTACCAAAGGCAATGATGCTATTGGCAATTGATACAAACAATATTAGTTGCTTACCTAACTATCCAGCTTCATTGAGCGTTTTCGCCGACACTACATTCAAGCAATCAATTTCCTTTACAGTTTGCAATGGCTCATTTAATCCAAAAAGCTGTACACTGATTCCTAGTACCTACGTAAACATCCCCGACAGCATCTTTAGAAACTTGCTAATTGCTAAGTATCCTGCATGTTTTAATGGAGCAGGGCAGATGGACACCACTTGTGCGGATGTGGTTAATGAAACCAATCTTAAGTTCTCTAACAATAAACCCATTACAAGCGTAAGCGGTATTGAGTATTTTAAAAACCTGGTTGATTTGAATTTGGCCAATAACTATTTAACCACCCTTCCTAGACTTTCCAATAAATTGAGTTCTCTAGTTGTTGATGGCAATTTTTTAAGTAAACTACCTGCATTACCCAATAATCTTAAAATATTAAGCATAGCTAGCAATAATTTTAGTGTTTGTCCTAGTTTATCTGATTCTTTGATAAATTTTAATTGTGCAAGTAACCAATTATCAACATTGCCTTCTCTTCCAAAAAAATTAAAGATTTTGGATTGCAATTACAACAGCCTTACTACTTTGCCTACACTGCCTAATAGCGTTACAGAAGTGCTCTGTAGTAATAACCAAATACAAAACCTCCCAGCACTGCCAGACTCTGCAGTTTTTTTCCTCGACTGTTCTTTCAACAATATCCAGTCGTTACCCAAGTTGCCAGACTCCCTTGGGATATTGTTTTGCAGCAACAACCCTATTGGTGCCTTACCATTGAAATTGCCGCGCGGACTTGGCATATTAAAAGTTGGGTTTACGCCTATTTCGTACTTGCCGTCTTTGGATTCAATGTTTCGGTTGCAGCTTTTGATTTGCGAAGGGGATTCCAACCTCAGTTGCTTACCAAAATTGCCCAATAGCTTAATTAGTTTGACTGTAACAGGTACTAAGATTAATTGTATTCCTAACACTGTTTCAAAATTGACTGTAACTCCTTCCAATCTGCCTTATTGCAATATCACCAACAATTCAAACCACTGTCAAGCATTCCCGTTGGTGTTTGGTAAAGTATTTTCCGACATGAACAAAAACGGCGTGAAAGATGCCAGTGAATTTTACCGCCCTTATGTACGCCTAACCTTAAATTCTGGCCAAAGTGCCTTCACGGATAGCAAAGGTGAATTTGTGATTAGTACCGATTCAATTGGCAGCTATACCTTATATACTCAAGCACCTTCGTTTTTCAGTGCCATACCAGACAGCAGCAAGTTTACGTTAACGGCCAGTAATAGCCAGTTGACATTAACTGACATTGCGCTTCAAACCTCCATTGTTAAGGATAGCTTTAATACAGCAATCATAAGTGTCCCCAATACCGCCCGCCCAGGAAGGGGCATTGCTTACACAACCATCATATCCAATGTGGGTACTACAACCAAAATCATCTACCCCCAATTTAGTTTTGATAGTACCAAGTTAAGATTTGATAGTCTGGTGAATATTTATACTGCAACCTTCAACAGGGTAGGAAATGTAATCAACATCTCGGGTGATACGATTACCCCAGGAGAAGTTCATGATTATAAATTTTATTTTACAGTAAAGACTTCAGCAACACTGGGTGATACACTTTGGGTAAAATCATTGGTTGGTTCTGGGGGCGCAACACTGGCAACCACCACCTTTAAGCAACCTATAAGAACTAGTTACGACCCCAACAGCAAAGAAGCCACACCAGAATTGAGTACCCTACAGGTGAATAATGGACAGTTTATTGATTACACCATCCATTTCCAAAACTTGGGGAATGATACCGCCTTTAATGTGGTAGTGGCCGATACGCTGAGCAGTTTATTACAAAGCAATGTGCTGCAGATGATTGGCAGTTCCCACAATTGCAATGTGATTTTAAAGAATGGCGCTATTTTCTTCGAGTTTTTAGACATCCATTTGCCGGATAGCGGCGCTAACCAATTAAAAAGCAATGGTTTTGTGTCTTTTAGATTAAAACCAGTATCCACCCTTACGGCTGGTTCCGTTGTTAACAACAAAGCGGCTATATTTTTTGATTACAATAAACCAGTTATTACCAACACCGCTACCACCCTCATTAAGGGTACCACATTACCTGTTAGTCTAAGAAACTTTATGGTTAAGGCTGGTGAGCTAGCATTCAATGCAGAATGGGTTACGGCCACTGAAACAAACACGGCCTATTTCATCGTACAAAGAAGCACCGATGGTCAAGTCTTTTCAAACGTGGGCAATGTGCAAGCAAAAGGAGCTGGGGCATATCAATTTGCAGATAATAAGCTTAGGGAGTGGAAAGGATTAAAAGGTTTGTATTATCGCTTACAAATAGTGGACAAAGACGGTCAGATCAGTTATAGTGAAACAAAATGGGTGAGCCTAGGTCAAGCCGCTTCTGTACCATTTGTAATTTATCCGAATCCGGCTAAGCATAACATTGTGTTGAGTGGAAAAGGGGTGTCTTCCGTGGCCATTATTAATCAGTTGGGGCAAAAGGTTTGGACTAAAAAAACAGATTCGACATCTGAAGTACACCAACTTACTTTCCAATTACCAACAGGTGTATATCAATTGCAAATAGTTGACACCAATGGTCAATTGAACAACCAACAACTCCTTATTCAATAATCCTTCATTGAAACCACTCACCGCCTATAGTTAACTGCCGTAAATTGCTGATCATGCAACAAGAGTGTTTAGAAAAAAGACTATCAATGCTGTTTTTTGTAATGACATTTTTGAACAGGGTTGATAGAGCAATATTGGCCATTTATGGACAGTTAACGAATAGCGGGTAGCTACTTTTTCAAGGGTTATTTTTTATACAACCCCTTCCGTAGTGCAGGTACGGAAGGGTATTTTTTCCAAAGTAATTTTTTAACGCTTAATCCTATATAGCGAATGCTGAATTTATTTACACGTTTATACCTGGCTACCTTCAACCTATTTCTCAATGCTTACTATACCTTTTAATATGCGGACGACTATCATTTTTTATGCTTTAATTATTGCGCTGTTTGTCGGAGCAGGTTGTACCAAATCTGGCAATGGCAGTAGCTTGGACAACAATAACCCTGAGCAGGTTTTAACGGAATCACTGCCCAACCTCAGAATTAGCGAACCCTTGTTACTTGCCTTTGGCGATAGCGGTTCTAATGGAAGTGTTGATTGGAAAGTTACCCCAAGTGTGGGGGTAACCATCAATAAGGTAGGCATATATGCTACTTTTTATTTTGCCAATGCGGGCAATTATCAAATTGTTGCCACAAACAAAGCCAACAAACAAATTACCTATTCACTAACGGTTTTATCAACCAATTACCAAGATACCAACCTCGCTTTTGGGCTTTCGGCCAGCAAAGTAGTGGGCGTGAAACAACAAGAATCTATCTTTTTTAAAATCACTAATACCAAAAGCCGCAATATTTCTTGGATTACCTCGGGCAATGCAGTAAGCGTAGTGTTGGCAGCAGATAGGTTATCGGCATCGATCAGTTTTAAAGACGGGTTCACAGGCACCGTAACCGTGAACGACGGTATTAACACACAAAGCCGCACGATTTGGTTGAATGATACCGCAAGCAATACCCAAAAAGATACCGCCGATTTTATTTTTGGTGATAAGCTGCTGCTAACCCCCTCGCTCTCAACCGACCAAAGTGGCAGAAAATTGTTGACCATCGCCGCTTCTACCAATTATCCTTATCAAAGTACTTCGGATATTATTCTTTCCCAAGCTAGCTTTACCAATAAGGCTTATACCCTTAGTTATGGTGGTGTGTATATGGCTAATGAACCTCAAGTGGTTATTGCACCCGCCACTGCAAGAAATAGTTTCAGTAGCATTGGGGTAGGGGCTTATGATTTTTCGGTACAAGTGGGTAATAAAACATACTCAGGCAGCTTATCGGTCACAGCTTCTGGTGTTTATCAATTTACCTGGCCTGCAACCAACGGGCAAGTAACCATTAGACCGCTCACACTACAATAGAACCAATAATGGTTTTGATTCAAAAAGGTCTATAGGCAAATTTCTACCTGATAATACATCATTCAAACAACTATCTTGACAGACGTTCATCTTTCAACACTACTGCACGGTTGCAAACAATTCGACCGGAAAAGCCAGGAAAAACTGTATCAGCAGTTTTATCCTCGGCTTTTTGCATTGTGCCATCAGTTTTTTGATGATGAACATGATATACTCACTGCTCTAAATAACGGAATGCTGCAAGTGTTTACACGCATCGAAACCTTTGATGCTGCCAAAGGCGATTTGTTTGGTTGGGTATATGCGGTAGTGCGCAATAGTGCATTATCGCTGGTAAGGCAAAAAAAGAGTGTAATGCGGTTTCAAGAGTTTACCTCAGAAATGTATGTGGAAATAGTGCACCAAAACCCTTTAATAAATGAATCGGAGGAGAGGGTAGCTAAGTTTTTAAAGGCACTCAGCCTTACTACAAGGGCTGTTTTCAGCTTATTTTATGTGGAAGGAATGCTGATAAAAGAAATAGCCCAAAACCTAGAAATGAAAGAAGGCACGGTAAAATGGCACCTAAATGATGGCCGCAACAAATTGAAATCGATGCTACAAGAACCCATAAATAACCACCTGTATGCAAAATAATTTGGAATCAAATAACGGTGCTAAGCCACCATTCATCCCCTTTGAAACAGCTTGGGCAAGTTTACAACCCGCCTTAGAGGCCGAAGCGCAACAAAGGAAAAGGGAAAAAAGGCGGATCTTTTTTTGGTGGGGCTTCTCCGCTTGTGTTGTACTTATAATTGCTTCTTGGGCATTGTTACAACACTATAATGATGCCTCACCCATCGTAACAAAATCGAATAGCATAGAAAACAATGCGCCTGTGAAAAAACAGGTGACTGCTGCTGATACTAGGGTTGTAAAAGGGGTATTACCATTGGAAAAAAAGTCCAATAATCCCCAGAATGATGCTGCCATACTTCCAAATGCAACTGAACAAAAATGCAATGTGCAGGTCCTTAACAACGCTAATTTGGCTAACACAGAGGCCATTCCTTCTAGCAACTCACTGCATGTGCGAACAACCCCAAATTCCGAGGCGAAGGAAAATCTGAAAGCACCTAAGAAAATCTTCAACAGCCTCCCATCGTTAGTAGCTAAAAGGGGTGTTGCAAAAGCCATTGCAAGCGAAGCTGTGGACAGTTTTACCAACTGGAAGAAAACTGTATCCACAAATTCAAGTGGTGTTACTGGCCTTTCCAAGGTATCAACCTCCAATTTGGCTAACACTGCTAATGAACCCGTAGCATTATTTGGATGGCAAGCAACCGCACCACCCAATTATACTGCCTATAGCAAAGCAATCATAGATACTTTATTGAGTGGCTTGCCTACGCATTCCGCCTCATTAGTAAATAATAAAGGAACGAAACCATACCATTTTGGGTTGTTGTGGAACGTTCCGCTTCACCAGTTTTCTGCTCCTTATCGCAGCAACAAGCCCGATCGCTATTTGCAGATGGTATTGCCTCAGTTTTGGGCGGGCTTAGACATTCAGACAAAGCATAGAATCGGACTGCGATTAAACACTTTTGCGCAATTGTATTTGGGGCAATCCATTCTGTTAAGCAAATCAAGCTACCAAACTATTGTTCATCAGGCATCTCAACAAAAGCAGGAGAATAACTATACCGAAACAGTTTATTTACAACAGATAAGCGGCCTAGAAGCAGGACTTACTTACCAGTACTTGTTCGCGCCTAAGTGGCGGATAGGGGCAAGCATTAGCGGCTTGAAAACCAATGATAGTTGGCTGCACAACACGATTACTAAAAATGGCAATCAGGTGGCAAAGGACAGTGTCTATAAAACCGAAAAATCTAGCTCAGTTGGCCAACGGATAGCTCCTTTAGTGTTCAAAACCGGCTTAGAATTGCAGTATCAAATAAAGCAAATTGCGCTTGGTTTGCAGGTGAATATGCCCCTCACTGCTCCTATTAATACCAATATTCCTTATACACTTACTCCCAATTTTAGCTTTTCACTCAATTGGCAGATTAAATAATGGATGGTTTTAGTTGTAGGTTCTAGTTTTTTGTTGGAGTAATAAAATTATTTCAAATCAATCTTTCAAAGGCCAAACTTATTGCGTGCAAAAGGGTTGCGCCTCCTTCTTAAACTTTTATAGGGTTTGAAACCCCTATAAAAGTTAAAAAGAAGCTTCTATGCGAAAAACGTTTTTGTACACGAATTTATTGGGTCAACATCAATTAATGAGGTGGCAAGACGCACTAATTATGGTGGCTTGCCTCCGCTCTCCACTTTTGTGATACTTACTTGAGAATTGGAGGGTACAAGAAATTATTCGATTTAGGATAGAACCCCTTTGTAAACATTCGTCTTTCCCAAAAAATACAATGTCACCATGAATATCAATGGATAACCCAAGATTAGCCACTAATAATCCACAAAAAATAACTTTGGAACTCAATAGATTTAATTCATTCTTGGAAAAAAAGCCAGAGGCCCAGATTAAAATACTTCAAACCCAATCTTAAACACTCAAGCACCTGGTCCCCGAGCGTTTTTTTATGGTCCCCGACCATTTCTGAGTGGACACATAGCATTTCCTTGTGGTGCCTGACCATTTTCGAGTGGACACATAGCATTTCCTTGTGGTGCCTGACCATTT
>JAIXOJ010000055.1 GCA_027486835.1 Chitinophagaceae bacterium | reverse complement strand
GGTTGATCCAAGTGGACATTTTTGATGCTGTTTATTTTTTCCTATCTGTTCATTTTTTGCACCTGCCCTTTAATCTTTGTCTTATCAAGCAAAACGGGAACAGGCTCTGCTGGAGAGCAACTTGTGAGGGATAGCTTGATAACGACGAAAATGTCATTCATTGGGCCTTCGATTTAAGTAAGGCCCTATGATATTTTCAGAGTTCCCTATGCCTTGAAAAACTCATCGATAAACTTCTTTTTCCTGGCTTCGGACAGCCCGTTATGGTTGCCCAGCTTGTTTTTCAGGTCGGCAAATTGCCCGTCCAGCCCATTTGTGGTCTTGGGTATGTCAAGGCTGCGGTACATGTCCCATGTGTACAACCATGGCAGGTTTGTTTTAAGACTCCTATAGGCACTTCTAAGCTTTTTGTGCTTATATCTTTTCCTGCCCTTTCCGTCACCGCCCCGCTCGTTCAAGAAAGATTCCCACCGTAGATACCATACCTCTAGCCTTGCTTCGAAAACTTCCTTGCATGTGACCGTAAGCAATTGCGTTACCGACCACAACTCTTTGCCAGCCTGCATTTTAGGCTTCTTTGTCAAGTACCTCCTTACTGCCGCCATCTGATGGAAGTTGCACATCTGTACCGGTAAATATTCGCCGAACAAACGGAACAACCCTTTGCGACCGTCACAAACAATTGATTGTACCTTGATACCCCGCCTTGCTATCTCTTCTATGCCTTTTAGATACAGGGCATTGGTTTCCTGCTTCACATATTGCTTGTAAAGGACCTGCCGGGAACGGCTATCCTTGAAGACCATTACCCCGAACCTCCTGCCAAAATAAGTTGTGTCCATCAATACGTTTGCAGTGGCGGGAAAGTCTGTTGCTAGCTTGGGTTTTGACAAGTCTATTTTCCGCTGGATCGTTTTAGTGGAGCAGTCATACTTTTCTGCTAGTTGGGCGTAAGTCTGTTTCCCTTCGGTATATTCTCGCCAAATCGAATCAATAGATAGCCGCTCCCCGCCCATGAACTGACGACCACAAACACCGCATTTGTAGCGCTGAACTCCCTTTAAGACCCCGTTTTTCTTCGTTATAGGGCTAAAGCAATAAAAGCACTTTTTTTATTCATAACCTTTCTTTCCTTGAAAGCTAATCCCAATAAGGGTTTCAAGCGAAAACAGCATCATTTTTGTCCATTATCCCGAAAAGTTTGATAAACAAAAAAGCCGACTTGACGCCCTGCATCAAATCGGCTTTTTTAAAGCTAGAGCTATCTAGAAATTACTTTTTTTGTTTCAATTCATTAGCTACTTGCATAGGGTTTTTGTATTTACCAGCACCATTTCTTGGATTGGCAGCATTGGCTTTAAACACAGAAAACCTACTAGGTTCGGCGGCAAGTTTGCCCCAATAGTTGTTAGATTCATCAATATCGGCTGTTTCCCTTTTGGGATCTAATTGTATGCTAACTGCCTTTTTTGTAGTAATAAATAATTTGGTGACATTATTTTCATTTTTCCGCCAAATCTGAGCGGGTATGCGCTCTACCTGACTTGTACCGTCATCAAAATTAAATGCAACAATAATAGGCATTACCAATCCTGCCTTATTGCTAAAGCTAATTTCATATAGATGTAAAGGGCTGTACTTTTCTTTTTCAGCGGCACTAAGCGGTTCTGGTTCGGTCGCTGGTGCAGCGGGTAATGTTACATCCACTGTGGTATCTAAGGGTTCTAGTCCCCTATCATATCGCCAATAGAAATCCCTCAAAGTGGTGTCTTTATCCACTTGAAACACAATGCGCTTATCTGCTCGATTTCTGATTCTAGAAACATCATCGTAAGAAGGAATCATTGGTTTATCTAATTTAGGTACTCTTGTTCTCACCGTTTTGCCTGGTGCTGAATTTGCTGCTGTTGGGTCGTATATTGCATGCTTAACTGTATCAATAGCAATATCGCAGGCATCAATACCGTAAAACCATCCTCTCCAAAACCAATCTAAATCTTCCCCACTAGCATCTTCCATGGTTCTAAAGAAGTCTGCTGGTGTAGGATGCTTGAATGCCCAACGTTTCGCATATTCTTTAAAGGCGTAATCAAATAGTTCACGCCCCATAACCGTTTCACGTAAAATATTAAGTGCAGTGGCTGGTTTAGAATAAGCATTAGGACCAAAATTGATAATGTTTTCACTATTGGTCATGATGGGTTCAAGCTGGTCTTTTGGCATTTTCATATAATCAGCAATTTGCCAAGCTGGTCCACGGCGTGAAGGGAACTGGTCGTCCCAAAGTTTTTCCGTTAAAAACTGTACAAAAGTGTTTAATCCTTCGTCCATCCAACTCCATTGACGCTCATCGCTGTTTACAATCATTGGGAAGAAATTATGTCCTACTTCATGAATAATTACGCCAAGCATACCATATTTAATTGCCTCTGTGTATGTACCATCCTTTTCAGTTCTACCATAATTGAAACAAATCATTGGGTATTCCATACCACTACTGGCTTCAATACTCTGTGCTACAGGATAAGGATAGGGTATAGTGAAATGGGAGTATGACTTGATGGTATGTGCAACTGCTTTGGTAGAAAATTTACGATACAGGCCATAAGCTTCTTTGCCATAAGCACTCATACACATCGTTTTCTTTCCCTCCACAGTTACTGGCATCGCATCCCAGACAAATTTTCTGGAACTGCCCCATGCAAAATCGCGCACATTGCTTGCTTTAAAAGCCCAAGTCTTAGTGTTTTTAGCAGGATTTTTTTCTGCTTTCAATGCTTCATCGAGCGTTATTATTTCTATTGGTTCGGTAGCAGTTTGAGCTTTTGTCCACCGGCCAAATTGTTGTGGGGATAGTATGCTTTGATAGTTTTGACCTTCACCTGTAGCCATCACGACATGGTCACTAGGAACGGTCATTAGTACTTTAAAATTGCCAAATGTTAAAGCAAATTCACCCCTGCCAGTAAATTGGTGGTGTTGCCAACCTTGAAAATCACTATAAACACAGAGCCTTGGATACCATTGGCTCATGGTAAAAATGTAATTACCATCTTCTGGAAAATATTCATAGCCCCCTCTCCCACCAAGTGTCATTCTGTCGGCGATGGTATAATTCCAATCAATTTTTAATGCAATGCTCTGTCCAGGTTTAAGAGAAGTGGGCAAATCTACCCGCATCATGGTTTTGTTAATGGTGTAAGGAATCGGTTTACCTAATACCGCATCCACAAGTTTGGTGATATGAACACCATACCCATTATCCACATCCTGATTTAGACGCTTGTCTAAAGCAGTAGCAGGAATTTGAAAAGGAAGCCCGCTAGGATCTTGATAGTTGGCATTATTGAAATTGTTGTGCTCATTTTCATCTAGTTGAAACCATAAGTAGCTCAATGCATCTGGCGAGTTGTTGTAGTAACTAACCAATTCTGTTCCGGTGAGTGTCCTTTTTTGTTCGTCTAGCTTACAAGATATATCGTAATCTGCTCTTTGCTGCCAATACTTATTCCCAGGTGCTCCGCTTGCAGTCCGGTATTCGTTAGGGGTTGGTAATATTGTACCCAATTGTTCAAACTTGTTACCGTGGTTGGAGTTAGGATTGTTGCGAATATCTTGGGCATGCCCAACAATACCTACCATTAAACCCAAATAGACTAACACTTTTCTTCTTACCATATTGCTTTACTTTAACGATTATATCCTTTAAAAAAAATCTGCTTAAATCCTGTAAATGTTTGCTTAGGATGAAACAACAAAAAGGGATTTAAACACAAACTAATATACTATTACCAACAACCTTTTCCCAATTTACTTTCTGCCAATTACAAAGGCCATCGTTGGATTAGCATCTCAATGGACAAGGCAATTATACCTCCAGTAATAGTCATTAAGTATTCTCTCCTATTCAACTTTAATAATCGTAGTCCTATCCACCCAAGAATTAAAACACCAAAAACAATGAACAATTGCCCCACCTCCAAGCCTAGATTGAATGAAAGCAGTTGCACCATAATTGCCACATTTTTACCTAATAAACTTTTTAAATAATTACTAAATCCAAGCCCATGAATCATCCCAAAGAAAAGGGCAAAGAAGTAAATAAACGGAAACTTGACCTTAAATACAAACTTTTTTACAAAAAAATTACTTGCAGCCGTCATTAATATGGTCAATGGAATCAAAAATTCAATCCACTTGGTTGGAAAATAAACCATGTTGAATACACTTAATGCAAGCGTAATGGAATGCCCAATTGTAAAGGCTGTAACCAATACCAACAATTGTTTCCAATCGGAAAACTGGTATCTAATGGACAATGCTGCAATAAACAAAATGTGGTCAATACCCTGCCAATCAGCAATATGTTGACGACCCAAAGTAAAGTATAACTGAAAATCATTCATTTGTAATAATTAGGATTCATTTTTGGCCTTCGTCCTTTTACCGCTTTAAGAATTACTTATAATGACGCTACATAACTCAGAAACTATTTGCACCCATCCTAGGAAAGCGGTGAATTTATCGGCACATTTGCAACTTGTCTTAATTTAATGTTCAATGGCTCATTATCTATTTCGTTGGTTGTGTTTACCTGCTTTTCTTCAACTGTTTTGTTATTGCATCCCTACAAAGCAATTTAAAAAAGCTAATTTTCATTTATCGAATGATAAAATAAAGGTAAAAGCACATCCTTTTTATGTATCTGTAATTGAAATCAACCACAACGCAAAGGAGGCAACAGCAGAAATTAGCATTAGAATTTTTACTGAAGATTTAGAAGCTACTCTAAGGCGTGCGGGAAATAACAAGCTTGACCTAACTAAGCCAACTGATAAAGCTTTGGCTAATAAAGTTTTGTCAGCTTACCTCCAACAAAAATTGCAGCTACAATTTGATGGAAAACCTGCAACATTTCAATTATTAGGCTTTGAACAACAGCTAGAAAGTACTTGGTGCTATTTGGAAGTAAAACAAATTCCAAGCTTTCATTCCGTTACAGGAAAATGCAGTTTATTATACGACTACCAAGAAAAACAGATAAATATATTTCATGTAAAGAATAAAGGAGTGGAGAAAAGCAACAAATTGGAATTTCCCGCAACAAACTTTTCCTTCTCATTTTAGCTGTAAATGGGATTGTGACTAAAAATTGCGGATAAGTCTTTATCAATTACACAATTTCTAACCTAAACAAATTAATGTTTAAATAATGGTAGCACCAACAATTTGAAAAGTATGATCAACACCGCCATTAAAAACATCATCAAAGAAATGCGATTCATTCCATGCATATATTTCATCCATTGCGTAAGTTCTTCGCTCTCGTCACGTTTTTTTATAAACAAATACTCCGCAAATTGATTCCAGATACCCATAATTTCTTTTTTTAGAAAAATTGAAACAAGATTAGCCACATTTGGTTGCAAGTAACCCTACTCTTAGCTAAACCAATTAACTTATTCTGTAAAATTTGTCCATCCCCTACCCTTTTTTTTGAATTCACATTTTAATAGGAGGTTTCCCCTTTTCTTACAAGATTTTCACCTGATTCGCCAAACATTGCTAAATGGAAGTATGTTTACACCCCAAAGAAAACTTGCTATTTAACAATGAGATATTTACTATTTATACTTCTACTACCCATTTATGGTTTCTCAGAAAGGATACCAGATAAAATATACATGCCGTCTATCCACACTGTTAAATTATATCAGGAGAACAATCAAGAAAGTATTCCATTAATTAACCTCAACAGTAGCGACTTACTCGAGTTGCATTTTGATGACATTGACGACAATGTAAAATACTTTTATTATACCTATCAACTCTGCAATGCAGATTGGCAGCCAGCCTATTTAAGTAGTTTCGATTATATCAAGGGTTACCAACAACAGCGCATTTCGCAGTATCGTGTTTCTGGAATCACCCTTAGCCACTACATCCATTACATGGCTGCATTACCCGAACGCAACTGTATGCCTACCAAAAGTGGCAATTATTTGTTGAAAGTGTTTTTGAATGGCGATACCTCCCAGTTGGCGTTTACCAAACGAATGTTTGTTGTGGACAACAAAGTGAGCATTGCAGGAAGAATTTTGCAGCCGTTTGATAACCAGATTGTGCAAACCCACCAAAAACTCCAATTTTCTATTGATGCCAGTCAACTCAATCCTCCTAACCCTGGGCAACAAATCAACACTTTGGTTGCACAGAACTACAAATGGGACGAAGCCATACATCTTTCTCAGCCAGCTTTTTTAAGGGGAAATGTACTAGAGTACAACGGTGATAGAGATTGTGTTTTTGAAGCTGGTAAGGAATATCGATGGGCGGATTTACGCAGTTTTCGTTTTGAAAGTGAGCGAATTGATCGAATTGATAAGACCAATCAACCCACATTGGTAGTACTAAAACCCGACGGCAACCGAAACTCCATGCGTTATCTTTTTTACCGTGACTATAATGGATGGATGGACATCAATACCACAGAATCCGTAAATCCATTGTGGCAGGCAGATTATGCTAGAGTATTGTTTACCTATGTACCCGATGGACGACAACCCTTTATTGGCCAAGATTTACATATAGTGGGAGAACTCACCCAAAACCGATTTGACGAAACAAGTAAAATGAGTTATGTGCCAGAACAAGGCGTTTATCAAAAAGAGTTGTTACTTAAAACAGGTTATTATAGTTACAGTTATGCAACAAAAGATACCAAGCGGCCAGAAATTCCAGCAAGCCCAGCCAAAACCGAAGGCAATTACTGGGAAGCTGAAAATGATTATACCATTTTAGTTTATTATCGGTCTTATAGTGGTAGGCATGATGAACTAGTAGCAGCCGCCACTTTTAATTCAAGACTTGGTAGGTCGGGGAATTAACGTCAAACAAATATTTATTGGGTTTCTTTAAAAGTTAGCGTCTTACTGCAATTCACCTAAATTTGGAAAGATTTACCAAAAATTCAGAATAATATTAATTTTATTGAGATAAAATAGAATTTTTCTTCTTTGAAAAATCATGAAGAAGTACTCACCAGCCATTTACTGAACATAGTGGAACAGATGTATGAAAATCAAAAATGCATAGCCCCCATAAAGGTCTTTTCAATAAAATAGGCGTAGTTTTCGATAATATTTTATCAGAAAACACTCGATTTCATTCTTGAAACAACAAATAACTGCGTCATTTTCCCATAGATTTGCCAGCTATCAATGTGAATATGAAGGGAATACAAATGGTGGATACTAAAAGTCAGTATCTAAAAATTAAAGCGGAAGTGGACGCGGCTATCTTTTCTGTATTAGATAGTGCTGTGTACATCGGAGGCAAAACAGTTCAGCAATTTTCAGAATCGTTAAATGAGTATGTAGGCAGTAAACACACCATCACCTGTGCAAATGGCACGGATGCACTACAAATTGCCATGATGGCTTTGGGATTAGAGCCAGGTGATGAGGTGATAACCCCATCCTTTACCTATATTGCTACAACGGAAGTAGTTGCTTTATTAAGACTAAAACCGGTTTTTGTAGATGTAAATCCAATTACCTTTTGTATCGATCCTGAGGCAGTTAGAAAAGCTATCACGCCAAAAACTAAAGCAATTGTACCAGTACATCTTTATGGCTATGCAGCGCCGATGGAAGAAATTATGGCTATTGCTGAGGAACACAACTTATATGTAATTGAAGATAATGCCCAAGCCATCGGTTGTGATTATACATTTAGCAATGGTGTTACCAAAAAGACGGGTAGTATCGGACACATTGGATGTACTTCGTTTTACCCTAGTAAAAATTTAGGTGCTTATGGTGATGGTGGTGCAATTTTTACGAACGATACCGCACTTGCCGAACGCTTAAAAATGATAGCCAACCATGGCCAAAAAGTTCGGTACTTACACGAGATGGTGGGTTGTAATTCCAGACTAGATGCCATCCAAGCTGCTATTCTAAACATCAAGCTGAAGCATTTAGATGCCTATAACCAAGCAAGGCAAGAAGCTGCTGCATATTACAACAATGCCTTTGCCAACATTGAATGGATTACTACCCCATTTATTGATTCCTACTCCACCCATGTTTTCCATCAATATACCTTGGTACTCAATGGGGTTAATAGAGATGAATTAGCTGCTCACTTAACTGAAAAGGGAATTCCTAATATGGTGTATTATCCCGTACCAGGTCATAAACAAAAGATGTTTGAAGGACTTTATATTGACGAAACCAATTTGACAAATACCAATTGGTTAACAGAAAGAGTAATATCACTTCCCATCCATACAGAGTTGGAAATAGAACAATTAGAATATATTACCTCAGCTATTATTAATTACAAAAAATAAAGAAACATGAAGATTGCAGTAGTGGGTACAGGGTATGTGGGTCTAGTTTCAGGAACTTGCTTTGCTGAAACTGGAAATAAAGTAACCTGTATAGACATTGATCAACGTAAAGTAACCAAATTATCAAATGGAGAAATTACAATTTACGAACCAGGTCTAGAAAAGGTTTTTTTGCGTAATCTAAACGAAGGCCGTTTAAAATTTACTACTGATTTAGCTGAAGGGATAAAGGATGCAGCCATCATTTTTTTGGCTTTACCTACGCCGCCTGGTGCAGACGGAAGTGCGGACTTAAAATACGTATTAGGCGTAGCGAATGATTTAGGGAAAATACTAACTGATTATAAAGTAATAGTTGACAAAAGCACGGTGCCTGTGGGTACGGCAGCAAAAGTTCATGCTGCTATTCAAGCTAATTATACAGGTGAATTTGATGTGGTGAGCAATCCCGAATTTTTAAGGGAAGGCGTTGCCGTAGAAGATTTTATGAAACCTGACAGGGTAGTTATTGGTACTAGCTCTGAAAGAGCCAGAAAATTGATGGGAGAATTGTACGCACCTTATGTTCGTCAAGGAAATCCGGTGATTTTTATGGATGAAAAGAGTGCCGAATTAACCAAGTATGCCGCTAATTCCTTCTTAGCCACCAAAATTTCATTCATGAATGAAATTGCACAAATGTGCGAACGCTTAGGTGCTGATGTGGATATGGTAAGACGTGGCATTGGTAGTGATGACCGTATTGGAAAAAGGTTTCTATTTCCTGGGATTGGATATGGCGGTAGTTGCTTCCCCAAAGATGTACAGGCATTGATTATGTCCGCTGATGAAGTAGGTTATGATTTTCAAATTCTCAAAGCAGTAGAGGAAGTGAATGAGAAACAAAAACTTCACCTTATCCCTGCTATTAATAAATATTTTAACGGTGATTTAAAAGGCAAACATTTTGCCATTTGGGGGCTTGCTTTTAAACCCAACACAGATGATATACGTGAGGCACCAGCTTTATATTTAATTGAAGCATTAACTGCAGCAGGTGCTACAGTAACCGCTTATGACCCCGAAGCAATGTCAAATGTGAAAGGTGTGGTAGGTCATAAAATAAGTTATGCTGAAAACCAATACAGTGCATTAGCACAAGCAGATGCTTTGATCATCGCAACGGAATGGGCAGAATTTAGGACTCCAGATTTAGAAATCATGGACTTAAAGCTGAAAGCCAAGGTAATTTTTGATGGTCGTAACCTATTTGACGCCAAACAAATTAGAGAAGCAGGCTATTACTATGTAAGCATTGGCCGCCCATAACTTTCAACCAAACTAAAAGAACAAAATGAAAAGAGTATTAATAACTGGAGCAGCAGGTTTTCTGGGTTCTCATTTATGCGACCGTTTTATCCAAGAAGGATACCACGTTATCGCCATGGATAACCTCATTACGGGCGATTTGATGAACATAGAACACCTATTTCCTTTACCGCAGTTTGAATTTTACCACCACGATGTATCTAAGTACATCCATATTCCAGGTACATTGGATTATATCCTGCATTTTGCATCCCCTGCAAGCCCAATTGATTACTTAAAAATTCCTATTCAAACATTGAAAGTGGGTTCGCTGGGTATTCATAATTGTTTGGGTTTGGCAAAAGCAAAAGGGGCAAGGGTATTGATTGCTTCTACCAGCGAGATATATGGTGACCCCTTAGTGCATCCTCAAACAGAAGAATATTGGGGCAATGTTAACCCCATTGGTCCAAGGGGGGTTTATGACGAGGCCAAACGCTTTCAAGAAGCCATAACTATGGCATACCATACCTTTCATGGGGTAGAAACCCGTATTGTCCGCATTTTCAACACATACGGACCAAAAATGCGCTTGAATGATGGTAGGGCATTACCCGCCTTTATTGGCCAAGCACTTCGTGGTGAAGATTTAACGGTGTTTGGTGATGGTAGTCAAACCCGTAGTTTTTGTTATGTGGACGATTTAATTGAAGGAATCTATCGTTTATTGTTAAGTGATTATGCTTTTCCTGTAAATATTGGTAACCCTAACGAAATTTCCCTACTTGATTTTGCTCAAGAAGTGTTGAAACTCACTGGATCTGATGTAAAAATCGTGCACAAACCTTTACCAAAAGATGATCCAAAACAAAGGCAACCAGATATTACCAAAGCAAAAGAAATCTTAGGTTGGCAACCAACGGTGGATAGAGCGGAAGGTTTACGCAAAACATACGAATACTTCAAATCTTTGCCAGCAACTGAATGGCAAAAACAACCGAAGGAATTTGTAAGTAATAAGTAAGTTTGTCTGGATGAATGAATTATTAGCACGAAAAGAAAAGAAAATAGGTATCATTGGTTTGGGCTATGTGGGTTTACCCATAGCCCTTTCTTTTGCGCGCAAGTTTTCAGTAATTGGGTTTGATATTAATCAAAGTCGGATTGCATTAATGCAAAAAGGAATAGACCCAAGTAACGAACTAGACCACCACGAGTTTTTAGGAAGGGATATACAGTTTACAAGCTCTGTTGAAGATTTAAAGTCGGCTCATTTTTTCATAGTTGCAGTACCTACCGCTGTTGACGATCATCATATTCCTGACCTTTCTGCTTTGAAAAGAGCGTCTGAAACCATTGGCAGGGTGTTAAAAAAAGGGGATTATGTAGTATTTGAATCCACCGTTTATCCTGGTTGTACAGAGGAAGATTGCCTACCTATAATCGAATCGCTAAGTGGGCTAAACGTTGGAATCGATTTTAAATTAGGCTATTCTCCTGAACGCATCAACCCCGGTGACAAAATACACACTATCGAAAAAATTGTAAAAGTTGTTGCCGGTTGTGATGAAATAGCGCTTGAAACAATTGCCCAAGTTTATTCCTCCATTGTAGAAGCTGGCATTCACAGAGCGACTTCTATAAAAGTTGCAGAAGCTGCAAAAATTATTGAAAACACACAGCGCGATTTGAATATTGCATTGATGAACGAACTATCGCTCATTTTTGATAAAATGGGCGTTAATACCTATGATGTCTTGGCCGCTGCTGGTACCAAATGGAATTTTCTTCGTTTTTCACCAGGATTAGTAGGTGGGCATTGCATTGGCGTAGATCCATACTACCTCACCTACAAAGCTGCTAAACTCGGATATGCCTCAAAAATTATTGCTGCTGGTAGGGAAATAAACGATGGAATGGGAAATTATGTGGCTAAAAAGGTTATACAACACATTATCCAACATTGTCAACACGTAAAAGCGGCCAAAGTATTGGTGATGGGGGCTACATTCAAAGAGAATGTTTCGGACATCCGAAATAGTAAAGTGGCAGACGTGGTAAAAGCTTTGGAGGACTATTATTTACAAGTGGACGTTACCGACCCCTATGCTGACAGTGAGTCACTAATGGCCGAATATGGTTTTCCACTTGTGAAAGAAATTACACAAGTTTACGATGCCGTAATTATTACAGTGCCGCACAAAGCTTATTGTTTGTTAGATGATGTGTATTTCGCATCAATTACCACTGTAGATGGTTTGGTGGCAGATATCAAAGGGATATACCAACATAAAATTTACACTCGTACCTACTGGAGTTTATAATGGGGAAATACAACATTAAATTGGTTGTTTAAATAAGCCCATCATTTTTTAGAATTTCCGATATACTGCAATAATAAGCCCCTAACAACAATTTAAAAAATAGTTGTTAGGGGCTTTAAAATTTAAGCTTTAAAATTAAATAAATTTAAATAATAGGTCTTTGTCCCTACGCACTTTAGGCAAATTAGCCAACCAATCACCTTCGTGGCGGTAACCCAAAGGAAACACCAAGGTGGCAGTAAGGTTTTGTTCGGTTAATCCTAATATTTCATCGTATTGTGCAGGATTGAAACCTTCCATTGGTGTAGCATCCACTTGCACTTCAGCCGCTGCAGCCAAGCCATTTCCAAGGGCTATATAGGTCTGTTTAGCCGTCCAAATAGCAATTTCTTCTGGGGTTTTAGCCGCAATAGAACCAGCAATATAATTCTTGTAATCTGCTAAAGCTTCCAAAGGCAAACCTCTCTTTGCTGCGGTGTCAGCGATAAAACTGTCAATGGATTCTGGGGTAACGGTTTTCCAAGCTGCGAAAACAATCAAATGCGAGCTATCCACAATCTGAGATTGATTGTAAGAAGCTGCCAATAGTTTTTCTTTAGTTGCTTGATCTTCAATAACCAAAACTGTGTACGGTTGCAATCCAAAGGAAGAGGCGGATAATTGGATAGCATGTAAAATGGTATCTACTTTTTCTTGGGGCACTTTTGCACCAGACATTTTTTTGGTAGCATAACGCCACTCTAGATTTGTAATTAAGCTCATAATGGTAAAATTTAAAATTGATTAAAGACTAATTGGCTACACCCAATAAAATCGTGGCGCAAATGTAGGGGGGTAAATACATGTAGCAACATCGAATTGAGGAAAATCAGGCACTAGCGAAAAAAGAAAGTAAACCACGCTCCTATTTCCTATAAAAAAAGTACTGTTTCAAATAGAATAACTTTTGTATGAAATTGGTTTTATTGAATCTTTGGGTAGTTGCCCATTAAATCGGTTTAGGTTGGCTTGGTAGGCTACCACACTGTTCATGCTAGGGGTGGGCAATATTTGTATGGCGGGTCTGCCTGCCCCATCGTAAAACGTTTCTGCCACTACGGTGGTGTTGGTGGTGTTGTCTTTGGTTACGGTTTGCCGGCCTCGGAGGCTGCCGTCGTAGTATTGAATTACCGTTTTGCGCTTGCCTTCTTCGGCATAGCTGGTGGTCACCTGCCAGTTGAGGCTGTCGCTGTGTCCACCATAAGCAAAACTATCTATGCTACTCCAAGG